>JALSJG010000111.1 GCA_026989475.1 Thermaceae bacterium
GTCCCAGGGAAGGACCTCATCCGCCCGTTCGAGGGTGCGCTCGTGCCCCTTACCGGCAAAGAGCACGGTGTCCCCGGGGCGGGCGAGCCGGGCCGCGAGGCGGATCGCCTCCCGGCGGTCGGGCTCGGGGTGGACCACGGCCCTGCCCTCCCGGGCGCCGGCGGCGAGCTCGGAGAGGATCGCCTCGGTGTCCTCGCTCCGGCTATCCTCCTCGGTAAAAACGACGAGATCGGCAAGCCTCCCAGCGATTTCGCCGAGGGGGCGGCGCTTACCCGGGTCCCGTTCCCCGGCAGCTCCCACGACCACGAGAAGCCTTCCCCCGGTGGTGGGTCGCAAGGCGTTGAGGGCTTTTTCGAGGGCTCCAGGCGTGTGGGCAAAATCCACCACCAGCCGCACCGGCCGGGTGGCGAGGATCTGCATCCGGCCCGGGACGCCGGGGAAGTGGGAGAGCGCCTCGGCGGCTTCGGGTAGGGGATGGCCGAGCGCCTTCAGGGTGGCGAGCGCGGCCAATGCGTTTTCCACGTTGTAGGCGCCGATCATGGGGAGAAGGACCGGGACCTCCCGTCCCTCGTACACCAGGAGGAAGCGGAGACCCTCAGGGGCTTCCTCGACGTTCTTCGCGAAAATCGCGCCGCCCTCGCCGTAGGCCAGGTGGGGTCTCTCGAAAAGGCGGCGGGCGTAGGGGCAGCCGGCGTTCAGGACGCTAAAGGGGGCGCGCCGGACGAGCGATGCCTTGGCTTCGAAGTAGGCTTCCATGTCGCCGTGGAAGTCGAGGTGTTCGGGGGCGAGGTGGGTCCAGACCGCGAGGTCGTACTCCACGTCGGCGACCCGGTGCTGGGCCAGGGCGTGGGAGCTGGTCTCGACCACCGCGTGGGTCAGGCCCCGGTCCCGCATCTCGGCGAGCACGCCCTGGAGCTCAGGGGCCTCCGGGGTGGTGAAGTGACCTTCGGGAAAGCGCCACTTGTCGCCAAACGCGTAGCCCACCGAGCTGACGAGGCCCGCCGGGTTCCCGAGGGCGCCCAAGAGGTAGTGGATGAGGTGGCTCGTGGTGGTTTTGCCGTCGGTTCCGGTGACCCCGATGACCTTGAGGGTTTTGGAGGGATGGCCGTAAAAGGCGGCGGCGAGGGCAGAGAGCGCCCGGCGGGCGTTTTCCACCCGGGCGTAGGGAACGGGGAGGGCGAGGGGCGCCTCCCCCACCACCGCGACCGCGCCCCGCTGGAGGGCGTCTTCGATGAAGGCGTGGCCGTCTTGGCGCTGGCCCTTGAGGGCGACGTAGACAAACCCCGGTTGGACCTTGCGGGAGTCGTGGGTGACGCCCGAGACCGGAAGGGGTGGGGCCTTTTGGCCAAGGGCGGCGAGGAGTTTTGCCAGGTCCATGCTATCGGCGCACGGTGAGGGTGACCTCGACCTCGGCCCGCTTGCCGCCCCGCCAGAGGGTGAGCTTGACGCGGTCGCCGGGGCGGTAGCGGGCGATCTCCTGAATGACCTCGAAGCGGTTTTTCACCGGCTTACCGTTGACCGCGAGGATCACGTCGCCCAGGGCCAGGAGCTTGCCAAACTGGTCGCGCTCGGCTCCCTTAAGCCCCGCGCGGGCGGCGGGGGAGTCGGGCTCGACCCGTTCGACCATGGCTCCGGTCACGCCCACCAGGCCAAGGGTCTTTAGAAGCAAGGGATCCAGTTGCGTGAGGTCCACCAGGGTGACTCCGAGCCAGCCCCGCTGGGGCAGGCCGTATTTCTCCAGATCCTCGATGCTTTGCTTGGCGAGGCTCGCGGGGATTGCCATGCCGATTCCAGCAAGCCCGCTCGGCCCGCCGAGGACGGCATCCACCACTCCGATGACCCTTCCGGCGGAGTTCAGCAGGGGTCCCCCCGAGCTCCCCGGGGCGACGTGGGCGTCGGTGTAGATTACCTGGTAGACCTCGATTCCGATCTCGCCGCTGAGTTGTGCCGCGTCCTCAAAGGGGCCGACGCCGGCCACCACCCCCAGGGAGACCAGGTTCAGCCTCCCGTAGGGGGAAGAGATCAGGATTGCGGTCTGGCCAGGGACGGGCGGGTCTTCGCTGAAGCGGAGCGTGGCCGGGGCACTCCCTTCGATCTCCAGGATTGCGAGGTCGAGCCCCTTGTCCACGGCGAAGACCCGGGCGGGGTGGGCCTCGCCGCTCGCGGTAGCCACGGTGAGTTTTTCTAGCCCCTCGATGACGTGGTAGTTGGTGAGGACGCGGTGAGGGGCGTAGAAAAACCCCGAGCCCCAAACCGGTTCGCCCCCCTCGCTGTAGCTCGCCTGCCCTTGTACCCGGACCACCGCGGGTAGCGCCGCTTGCACCGCCCGTACCCGGGCGATCTCGGCGTAGTCGGTGCCCTGGGCGAGGGCGGGAAGGAAGAGGAGGGCGGCGAGGAGGAGTCTCCGCATCTTTCCAAAGTATACGGTGCTTGCGCGGGACGGCCTGGGAAAGGTGGATGGGGCGGGAAAATGATTCTCCCTTACATGACCTCCGGCGCCGGCACCCCGAGAAGGGATAGGCCCTGTCGGAGCGTCTCCTTGACCGCGAAGACGAGCCGTAGGCGAAGTTCCCGGAGCCCCCCGGGGGCGGCGAGCACCGGGGTGGCGGGCTGGCCGCCTTGCTTCGCGTTGTAGTAGGCGTTCCAGGCGGCGGCGAGATCGAGGAGGTAGGCCGCGAGCAGGTGGGGGGTGGGCTCGGCGGCGCTTTTTTCCACCGCTTCGGGAAAGCCGAGTAGGGCCTTTGCGAGCTCGGCTTCGTAGGGGGTGGCGGCTTTTTCCGCGCCCTCGGGCAGGGGGGCTTCGGGGTCGAGGCCCTTCTCCCGGGCTTTTCTAAGGATCGAGGCTGCCCGGGCGTGGGCGTACTGCAGGTAGGGGCCGGCGTCGCCTTCGAAGGAGAGGGCCTGGTCCCAGCGGAAGTCGATCTGGCGTCGGGGTTCGGTCTTCACCATGGCGAAGCGGATGGCGCCGATTCCGACCTGCTCGGCGGCGAGCTCGGGGTCGGGGTGGTCGGGGTTTTTCTCGGCGACGATCGCCCGGGCCCGGGCCACCGCCTCCTGGATAAGCGCGTCCACGCTGACCACGTGGCCCTTGCGGCCGGAAAGCGGCTTGCCCTCAAGGAGCACGGTCTCATAGGCGAGGTGCACGTGGGCCTTGGCTAGGTCCTCGCGGCCGAGGGCGGAAAGCGCGGCCTTTAAGACCTGCTGGGG
>JALSJG010000112.1 GCA_026989475.1 Thermaceae bacterium
CCTACGCCAAGGCGGGCGTGGGGGCAATCGCCACCCAGTCCTACGCCAATCCCCGCTTCGGACCCCAGGGGCTTGCCCTGCTCGAGGCCGGGGCGAGCCCGGAGGGGGTGCTCGAGGCCTTCCGCCGCACCGACCCCGAACTCCACCTCCGCCAGTTCGGGCTGGTGGCCGCGAGCGGCGAGGCCCTCACCTTCACCGGTGAGGGTTGCCACCCTTGGGCCGGGGGCATCTCGGGCGAGGACTTCGCGGCCCAAGGAAACCTGCTTCAGGGCCCCGAGGTGGTCGAGGCGATGGTCGAAACGTGGCGGGAGCGGACCGAACTCCCCTTCCCCGAGCGGCTCCTTAAAGCCCTGCTCGCCGCCGACCGCGCCGGGGGCGACCGGCGCGGTCGGCAATCGGCGGCGCTTCTTGTAGTCGCCGAGGGCAAGGGGTACGGCGGTCAGAACGACCGCTGGATTGACCTAAGGGTGGACGACCACAAAGACCCCGTCCCCGAGCTTTTGCGGCTTTACGAGATCCACCGGCTCTTCTTCGGGCCCGCGGGGGAGCCCGAGCCCCTCTCCGAAGCCGACCTCGCCTGGCTCGGGGAGGTCCTGGTCCAAACCGGGGACCTCGAGACCCCCGAGACCGGGTGGAGCCCCCGCTTCGAGAAAGCGCTCCGGGCTCTGCTCGGGCGGGAGAACCTGGAGATGCGCTACCAGGGGGGGCCGCGGCTTGCACCCGAAGTCCTCACCTACCTGAAGCGGAGGTTCGGATGAGCCGGGTACCGGGCGCGGGAGGCGTGGTCTTCGACACCGAGGGCCGCGTCCTCCTGATCCGGGATCGAAACGGTTTTTGGGTCTTCCCCAAGGGCCACCTCGACCCCGGCGAAACCCCCGAGGAAGCCGCGCTCCGGGAGGTTCGGGAAGAGACCGGGATCGAGGCCCGCATCCTCGCCCCGCTTGGGACCACCCATTACCGAAACGACCGGGGCGAGGAACGGGAGATCCGGTGGTATTTGATGCGGGGGCAGGGCGAGGTGCGGCTTGAGGCCGGCCTAACCGGGGGCGGGTTCTTCGAGGCCGAGGAGGCCCTGGAAAAACTCGATTTTCCCGAGGACAAGCGCCTACTGGAGGTGGCCCTTGCCCATCCTGCCCTTCGGGGATAAGCGGCCCGAGGTCCATGCGAGCGCGTTCGTCGCCGAAAACGCGACCCTGGTGGGAGCGGTGCGGGTCGGACCCCGGGCCTCGATCTGGTTTGCCGCGGTGGTGCGGGCGGATCTCGAGATGATCGAGATCGGGGAGGGCACGAACGTCCAGGACGGGGCGGTGCTCCACGCCGACCCGGGTGAGCCCACCCTCCTCGGCCCCTGGGTGACCGTGGGGCACCGGGCGGTGGTCCACGGAGCCCGGGTCGAGGAAGGCGCCTTGATCGGGATCGGGGCGGTGGTTTTGAACCGCGCCCGGATCGGGGCGCGCGCGGTGGTGGGGGCGGGGGCGGTGGTGCCCCCGGGCATGGAGATCCCCCCGGGCATGCTTGCGCTCGGGGTTCCCGCCCGGGTGGTGCGGCCCGTGGACCCTCCGGAAAACGCGCGCCGCTACGCCGCCCTCGCCGAGCGCTACCGGAAGTGATCGTAGCCCGAGCGGGCGAGGGGCGCCCCCCTTAGGCGAACGCCCACGGGCCCGGCCATTCGGCCAACCCAGGCGTGGGGTACGGCGTGGGCCTCGAGCCAGGCGGCGACGAAGGCCCGCCCCTCGGGCCGCACCGCGAGCACCGCCTCGTACTCCTCCCCGCCGTAGAGGACGAGGGCTTCGGGGTCGGCCCCGTGGGCGGCGGCGTAGGCCCGAACCTCTGGGTTGAGGGGCAGTTGGAGGAGTTCGATTCCCACCCCGCTCGCCTCGGAAAGCTGCCAGAGGGTCTCGGCGAGACCGTCGGAGCTATCCGCCGAGCCCGAGAGGTAGCGACGATAGGGGACGAGGCCGAGAAGCGCGAGCCGGGCCCGGGGCCAGAACCCGGCGACCCGGATCCGGGGGAAGGGCGCGAGATCCGCCCCCCGGTAGTGGGCGTCGATAGCGGCCCCGGAAAGCCCCCAGCGATCGCCGAAGAGAAGCAGAAAGTCCCCCTCCTGCCCGCCCCGGGGAAGCGGGTCCTGGGTACGGGCGAAGCCCGAGGCGACCACCGCGGGCGTGCCCCGGTTGGTGTCGCCCCCGAGCAAGTGGGCCCCGTAGGCGCGGGCGGCGCGGGCCGCCCCTCGCACCCAGGCCTCGGCTCGCTCCGCCTCTCCCCCGCCGGGGAGGAAGAGGGCGAGCACGAAGCCGAAGGGGGCGGCCAGCTTGGCCAGGAGGTCCGAGGCCACCGCGGTCACCGCCCGCCAGCCGATCGCCTCCTCGGGCATGCCGGCAAGGCGCACGTCGCCAGCGGCGAACCCATCGGTCTTCAAAAGCCAGGCCGCGCCTCCCCAAAAGACGCCTCCGGCGTCGTCGCCGGGCGGCAGCGCGGCGTGCTCGGGGTAGCCGATCCCGGAAAGCCTCCGCGCAAGCGCCCGTTCGTCCCCGGTCATCCCTTCATCATGCCGTAGAATGGGCGCCGATGCGCGTTTCCGTCGAGTTTCTGCCCCGCGGCCCCTACCCCGACGTCGTTCTCCTGGTGGACGTGCTCCGGGCCTCGACCTCGATCGCGCTGCTCTTTGAACGGGGCGCCCGGGAGGTCTGGGTGACCCCGAGCCTCCGGCTTGCCCGGGAGCTCGAGGCCGACCTCGCCCTGGGCGAGCGCGAGGGTATCCCCCCCGAGGGCTTTTTTGGTAGCACCAGCCCAAGCGAGATCTTGGCCATGGAGCTTTCGGGAAAGCGGGTCGTTTACACCAGCGAAAACCTCCCCGGTGCCCTCCGCGCGGTCAAGGAGGCTCCCCGGGTCTATCTCGCCGCCTTCGTAAACGCCCGGGCGGCGGTAGAGACGGCGCTTCGCACCGCCCGGGAAGCGGTGACGGTGGTGGCCGCCGGGCAACGGGGCCGGGAGGCCCTGGACGACACCCTCGCCGCCGGGTTCCTCGCAAAGAAACTCCTCCGGGCCCGACCCGAGGCCGTGCCCGACGACGGCGCCCGGATCGCCTCCGCCCTCTTGAAGGCCTACCCCGACCCCCAGGAAGCGCTCTGGGCCTCCGAGAGCGGCCAGCTCCTGGTCTCCCGGGGGTTCACCGAGGACCTGGCCCAGGCCAGCGTCATCGGCCGCACCGCCCGGGTGCCCTTTCTTGCGGGCTACCGGGAGGTCCGGGGGCAGCCGATCTTCACCCTCCTCGCCGATGAACCGGCTTGAGATCCTTGGCCTGCCCCTGGATCCGGTGGGCTTCGAGGAGGCCCTCGCGCGGATCGAGGGCTTCCTCGCGCGGCCTGGGCTCGACCCGGTGGTCACCCTGAACCCCGAGCTCGTGGCCCGAGCCCAGGAGGACCCCGAGCTCGTTCGGGCGGTGCGAAGGGCGAGCCTGGTCACCGCCGACGGGGTAGGGATCCTCTGGGCGGCGCGCCGGCTTCACGGGGTGCGCCTCGCCGAGCGGGTCACCGGGGTCGAGCTCACCGAGGCCCTCCTCGCCCGCGGGGGCTCGGGGCTTTCGGTCTTCTTCCTGGGGGCAAGACCCGGGGTCGCCGAGCGCGCAGCGGAAAACGCGCGGGCCCGCTGGGGGGTGCGGGTGGCCGGGGTCCACCACGGCTACTTCGAGGACGAAGAGACGGTGGTGCAAGCGGTGCGAAAGGCCGCGCCCGACCTCCTCCTCGTGGGGCTCGGCGAACGGCAGGAGAAGTTCGTCGAGGCCCACCGGGATGCCCTCGGGGCCCGGGTCGCCCTCAGCGTGGGCGGCACCCTCGACGTGCTCGCCGGCACCGCCCGGAGGGCCCCGGCTTGGACCCGGCGGCTTGGGCTCGAGTGGGCCTGGCGGGTGGGCACCGATCCGCGCCGCTGGCGCCGGGGATGGCGGCTCGTTCGTTTCTGGTACCTAGTCGAGAAAACCCGCAGATCGGTGAGCTGAAAGCGACCCACCTCCGGAGACGCCGTTTCCTCCGGTTCCCGGCTTGCCGGCATGATGATCTTGAGCTGCCTTTCCCCGGGCTGCGGGCGCGTACGCGTCCCGCACGGGTGGACCCGTAACTCCCTTGGCCCGAGCCGATCAGGGATCGGCATCCAGGGTCGCGCAACCCGCTTCTTCGCCGGGCGCCGCGTCAGGCACCGTCCCCGACCGTTTCACCGGGGTTAGGTAACCGGAAAGTGGATGCTACGCCAACCCCGAGGGGGATGAATGGCCCCAGGCGTCATGCGCGGTCCACCGCTCCCCTTCTAGGGCGCCTCCACCACCTCCCGAGCTCCCACCCCGGCGACCAGTTTGTTCAGGGCGTCGAGGTAGGCACGCGCAGAGGCCTCCACGATGTCAGGCGCGAGCCCGCGCCCGCCCACCGTCACCGAGCCCATCCGGAGCCGGACCACCACTTCCCCAAGTGCTTCGGTTCCAGCCGTGGTGGCCTCGATGCGGTAGGACTCGAGCACCGGCTCCATCTCCACCGCCCGGGCGATCGCCCGGTAGACCGCGTCCACCGGGCCGTCGCCGGTGGCCGCCTCGGTGACCTCGCCCGAAGGAGTCTGGATGCGCACCGTCGCCACCGGGGTGAGTTTCGTGCCGGAATGGACCTGGAGCTCGAGCAGCTTGAAGTGCTCCGGGGCCTTGGTGCGGGCGTCCTCCACCAGGGCGATCAGGTCCTCGGCGGTTACCTGCTTCTTGCGGTCGGCGATCTCCTTGAAGCGGGCAAAAAGGTGTTTGATCTCCTCGTCGGTAAAGTGGTAGCCGAGTTCTTGGAGTGCTTTCTTAAAAGCGTGCCGCCCGGAGTGCTTGCCGAGCACAAGTACAGCGGCCTCCCGCCCCACCAGCTCGGCATTCATGATCTCGTAGGTCTGCCGGTCTTTGAGCACGCCGTCCTGATGGATGCCGGACTCGTGGGCGAACGCGTTTTGCCCGACGACCGCCTTGTTCGGGGGCACCACCATGCCGGTGAGCTGGGAGACGAGCCGCGAGGTGCGGTAGAGCTCTTTCGTGTGAATCCCGGTCTCGGCCTGGAAGAAGTCCCGCCGGGTGTAGAGCGCCATCACGATCTCCTCCATCGCGGCGTTTCCGGCCCGCTCGCCGATCCCGTTCACCGTGCACTCGACCTGGGTCGCCCCCACCCGCACCGCCGCCAGCGAGTTCGCGACCGCAAGGCCCAGGTCGTCGTGGCAGTGCACGCTCCACTCGACCTTCTCCGATCCCGGAGTCTTCTCAATCACATACTGGACCAGCTCGGCAAACTGCCAGGGCACCTGGTAGCCGACGGTGTCGGGGATGTTGATCACGGTGGCGCCGGCCTTGATCACCTCGCCGAAGATCCGCACCAGGAACTCGGGGTCGCTCCGGCCCGCGTCCTCGGCGGAGAACTCCACGTCCTCGACGAAGGACTTGGCGAACTCCACCGCCCACACCGCCCGCTCGACCACCTCGTCCGGGGTCAGACGAAGCTTTTTCTCCATGTGAATGGGGCTCGTGGCGATGAAGGTATGGATCCGCTTTTTCTCGGCAGGCGCTATCGCCTCCGCCGCTCGCTCGATGTCCGGCCGGGCCGCCCGGGCGAGCGCCGCGATCACCGGCCCTTTGACCTCCTCGGCGATTCGCCGGACCGCCTCAAAGTCGCCCGGGCTCGCGATGGGGAATCCGGCCTCGATCACGTCGACCCCGAGCCGGGCGAGCTGGTGGGCGATGGCGAGCTTCTCCTCCGGGGTGAGCGCGACCCCAGGGGACTGCTCTCCATCCCGCAAGGTCGTATCGAAGATCTTAATCCGCCGCACTATCCACCTCCTCAAACCGCGCCTTGATGAAGGGCATCATCGCCCTAAGCCGCTTGCCGACCTCCTCGATGGGGTGGGCCTGCCAGCGGCGGCGCTGGGCCTCGAGCACCGGCTGACCGGCCCGGTTCTCAAGGATCCACTCGCGGGCGAACTCACCGCGCTGGATCTGCCGGAGCACCTCCTTCATGCGCTCCTTCACCTCGGGCCCAATCACCGCGTCGCCCCGGGTGTAGTCGCCGTACTCGGCGGTGTTCGAGATCGAGTAGCGCATCCCGGAAAAGCCCGCCTCGTAGATCAGGTCGACGATCAGCTTGACCTCGTGCAAGGTCTCGAAGTAGGCGATCTCGGGCTGGTAGCCCGCCTCCACCAGGGTCTCGAAACCGGCCGCGATCAACCGGGTGAGGCCACCGCTGAGCACGGCCTGTTCACCGAAGAGGTCGGTCTCGGTCTCCTCGGCGAAGGTGGTGGGGATCACCCCCGCCCGGGTCGCGCCGATCCCCTTGGCGTAGGCGAGGGCGGTGGGCAGCGCGGCGCCGCTTTTATCCTGATGGATGGCGACGAGCGCCGGGACCCCGCGACCGGCCTCGAACTCGCTCCGGACCAGGTGGCCCGGGCCCTTCGGGGCCACCATCCAGACGTCGAGATCGGGGCGGGGCCTGATCTGGCCGAAGTGGATGTTGAAGCCGTGGGCGAAGGCGAGGGAAGCCCCTTCTTTTAAGTTCGGCTCGATCGCCTCCCGATAGACCTGGGCCTGCACCTCGTCGGGCAAGAGCACCATGACGACGTCGGCCTCGGCCACCGCCTCGGGCACCGGCTTGACCGAAAGGCCGCGCTTCCTCGCCTCCTCGGCCCGGGGCGAGGAGGGCCGAAGCCCCACCACCACCGAGACTCCCGAGTCCTTGAGGTTCAGGGCGTGGGCGTGGCCCTGGGAGCCGAATCCCAAAATCGCCACCTTCTTGCCGGCGAGAAAGCCGAGGTCCGCGTCGTGATCGTGGTAGACCTTCATACTGCCTCCCTTCGGGCTCTAAGTTTAATCACCCGCTCGCCGCGGTCCATCGCGAGCGCACCGGTCCGCATCGTCTCGAGCACCCCGTAGTTCGAAAGTTCCTCCAAAAAACGGTCGATCTTGGCCGGATGACCGGTGACCTCGAAGGTGAGCGCGTGCCGGGCCACGTCCACGATCTGGGCCCGGAAGGCCTCGGCGATCTCCTTGAGCTCGATCCGCTCCTCGATCCCCTCGACCCGGACCTTGACCAAGGCGAGCTCGCGCTCGAGCCGGGGCCCTTCGTGATCCACGACCTTCAGGACCTCGATCAGGCGATTGAGCTGCTTTTCCACCTGCTCGATGGTGCGGTCGTCGCCCTCGACCACGAAGGAGATCCGGCTCACCCCCGGGATGTGGGTCCGGCCCACCGCCAGCGAGTCGATGTTGAACCCCCGGCGGGCGAACATCGAGGTGATGCGGGTGAGCACCCGGGGGTGGTCCTCGACCAAAACGCTGATCACGTGCCGCTGCCTCATGAGCGCGCCTCCTCGGGGGGCTCGGTGATCATGTCCTCGGTGCTGCCGCCGGCCGGGATCATGGGAAAGACCCCTTCCTCGGCCCTGACCCGGAACTCCGCGAGCACCGGCCCCGCTTCGCCAAGCGTCCTCTCGACCGCGGCCCCGAGCTCTTCTGGCCGCTCCACCCGGAAGGCCGGGATGCCGTAGGCCTCGGCGAGCTTGACGAAGTCCGGGTTCGAGTCGGCGAGGAAGACCTCGCTGTAGCGGTCCTCGTAAAAGAGGTCCTGCCACTGCCGCACCATGCCGAGAAAGCCGTTGTTCAAGAGCACGATCTTGACCGGGAGCCGGTACTTGGTGACGGTGGCGAGCTCCTGCAAGGTCATCTGGAAGGATCCGTCGCCGTCGAAGAGGATCACGGTCTCTTCGGGCCTCGCCACCTGAGCCCCGATCGCCGCGGGCAGACCGAAGCCCATGGTCCCTAGACCCCCGGAGGTGAGGAAGCTCCGGGGGTGCTTCACCGGGTAGAACTGGGCGGCGAACATCTGGTGCTGGCCCACCCCCGTGGTGACCAGCGCCTCACCTCCGGTCGCCTCCCCGAACGCCTTAATCACCGCTTGGCTGCGTAGAACATCGTCTTCGGGGAAAGGAAGCGGGTACTCAGCCTGCCAATGCCGGATCCGGCGCCACCAGGGATCGATCCTTAACCGCTCGGCGCCATCCGCCAACCTTTCCGCAACCCAGGCGGCGTCCCCCACCACCGGAATTTGAGCTTCGATGACTTTTCCGATGTCTGCGGGGTCGATGTTGACGTGGATCAGGGTCTTCAAGTTGGGGGCGAAGCGGGCCACGTCGCCGGTGACCCGGTCGTCGAAGCGGAGGCCGATCCCCAGGATCAGGTCGGCTTCGTGGATGGCCCGGTTGGCGGCGACGGTACCGTGCATGCCCGGCATGCCGAGGAAGCGGGGGTCGTCCGCCGCGACCACCCCGAGGCCATGCAGGGTGGCGATCGTAGGTATTCCCGTGCGCTCCACGAAGCGGCGGATCGGGTCGGCCGCGTGCTGGGCGCCCCCGCCCACCATCAGGACCGGGCGCTCGGCGGCGCGAAGCGCGGCGAGCGCGCGCTCGATCTGGCGGGGATGACCTTTATAGGTGGGCCGGTAGCCGGGAAGGTCGACGGCCTCCGGGAAGCTTCCGGTGAAGGTGTCGTTTTGCACGTCCTTGGGAAGGTCGATGAGCACCGGACCCGGCCGGCCCGTCCGCGCGATATGGAAGGCCTCCTTCACAATTCGCGGTAGGTCGTTTACGTCGGTGACCAGGTAGTTGTGCTTGGTGATGGGCATGGTGACCCCGGTGACGTCGGCCTCCTGGAAGGCGTCGGTCCCCACCGCGGTGGTGGGCACCTGGCCGGTGATCGCCACCAGGGGGGTGGCGTCCATCATCGCGTCGGCCAGAGGGGTGGTCAGGTTCAACGCCCCGGGACCGCTGGTGGCAAGCACCACCCCGACCCGGCCGCTCGCCCGGGCGTAGGCGGTGGCGGCGTGCCCCGCTCCCTGCTCGTGCCGGGTAAGGATGTGCCTGAGCTCCCTCCGGTGATACAGGGCGTCGTAGACCGGCATGATCGCGCCCCCGGGGTGGCCGAAGAGCACCTCGACCCCCTCCCGCACGAGCGCCTCCAGTAAAACCTCAGCTCCCGTCATCTCCCGCCTCCCAAAACGAAAGGCCCCCGGGTTTTTCCCGGGGGCCTGGGATGCCGCTTGCTATGCGCGCAAATCCCCCGCCCCCGGGCCGGAAATAAGGACTAGCCCTAGGACGAGGGAGAACACGGGACCTTGCGGCATCTTGTGGGCGATTCTAGGGCGAGCGGCGGCGCCCGTCAAGGCTAGTTACGGAAGACGACCTCCTCCCGCTTAAAGGCGAGCGCGGCGAGGAAGAGGGCCGCCGCCGCATAAAAGAGCGTCGAGCCCCAGGCGAGGACATAGGCGAGAAGGCTAGCTTTGGCCCGGAGTACCCCGTCGAGGAGCATCATCGGGCCCGCTACCGGAATCAGGTAAAGAAGCGGGTTCGGCTCGAGAAAGCTCGAGGCCATGCCCAAAAGCACCGCCGGGAGCACCAGCACCATGTACAAAAACCCCATGTAGGTCTGGGCCTCCCGGTAAGTCTTGGCGAGCATCCCGAGGAAGATCATCACGCCCACGGCGAAGGCGGCGAAGAGCACCCCGGTCACCAAAGAGGCAAAGAGCGCCTCGGCCCCGAGGCGAAAAGAGAACGTCTCCGCCCCCCCGTCGGGTAAGGCCGCGCTCCTCGTCTGCAGGAGCCAGCCCCCGAGCACGAGACCGCCGACGCCGCTCGCGGTGGAGAGCACCGCCGCCACCATCGCCGCCCCAGCCTTACCAAGGAGGATCGCGCCGGTGGGGGCGGGGACCGCGAGCAGCACCTCGAGCGTGCCCCGCTCCTTCTCCCCCGCGGTGGCGTCGGATACCACCGGCATCGCCCCCGTGAGGATGAACATAAGGAGCATCATCGGCACCAAAAACCCGAAGAACCCGGCTTCCCGGGCCTCGGGCGGGGAGACGTCGACGAACTCGAGCTGGAAGGGCTCGAGCACCCGGGGATCGAGCCCCGCCTCCAAAAGGCGCGCCTCTACCAGCGACGACTTGTAACGCCCGAGCGCGTGCTCGATCCGCCCCTTTAGGACCTCGGCCTTCATCCCACCCTGGGCGAGGGCAAGGTAGACGGTCACCCGGCCCTCAAAAAAGACGATCCCCGCGTCCGCCCTTCCCTCCCGCACTGCGGCCTCGGGGTCGGGGTCGGGTATCGCCAAAAGGCCCACCCTTGCGAGCTCCTCTTTAAGGCCCAAAGGCATGTTCCGAACCGCGACCCGGTGGGCCTCGGTGGCGGCCTGGGTGCTGAGCCTTTCCACCAGGTAGGTGGGGCCGAACATGAAAAGCGGCATCAGCACCACCGGGAGCACGATCTGGTTGAGGACCGCCCTGCGGTCCCGGAAAAAGCTCAAAAGCTCCTTCCAGAAGACGTTCAGGCTAGGCGACACCGGCCTCCACCTCCCGCACCGCCTGGATGAAGGCGTGCTCGAGCGTGCGGGCGCCATAGCGGCGCTTCGCCTCCTCCAGCGGGCCCACAAAGATGAGCCGCCCCCGGTACAAAAACCCCACCCGGTCGGCGAGCTCCTCGGCCTCGGGAAGCACGTGGGTGGAGTAGAGCACCGCCCGGCCGGCCCTTTTCTCCGCCTCTACCCGGTCCAAAAGCGCCCGGCGAGCGAAGACGTCGAGGGCGGCGGTAGGCTCGTCCAAAAGCAGCACCTCGGGGCGGTGCAAAAACGCGCGGGCGACCAGGATTTTCTGGCGCATCCCGCTCGACATCGCCAATACCGGGCGGAAAAGCGCCTCCCCCAGGTCGAAATCGCGGTCGAGCTCGGCGATCCGCGCCTCGAGCGCTTCGGCCGCCAGGTCGTAAAACCGCCCGAAGAAGATCAGGTGCTCCCTTCCGGTGAGCCGCTCGTAAAGCCCCATCCCACCGGTGACGTACCCCACCCGCTTCCGCACCTCAAGCGGGGACCTCCGGGGATCGAGCCCGGCGATCGAAAGGGCCTGTGCCTCCGCGCGGATCAATCCGAGCAGGGCCCTAAGGGTCGTCGTCTTTCCCGCCCCGTTCGGCCCCAAAAGGGCGAATACCTCGCCCGGGCGCACCTCGAAATCGAGGCCAGAAAGCACTTGCGTCCGGCCGTAGCGCTTTTTGAGGCCGCGAACCTGGATCACGAAAAGAGGCTCTCCCAGTACTCGGGGTCGAACCCCACCGCGAAGCTCCCGTCCTCGAAGACCAGGATCGGTCGGATGAGAAGACCAGGGTCCTCGCGGATCGCCTGGAGCCAGGCCTCGGGGTCCTGGTTTTTGAGCTCCTTGTAGCGCTTGTGGCGGCGGCGCAGGGCGCCGTCGCCGAACTCGGCGATGATCGTTCGAATGAGCGCTTCCGGAGGGGGTTCCTTGGTGTAGTCGACGAAACGGTAGGCGACGCCGTGGGCGTCCAGCCAGTCCCGGGCCTTTTGGCAGGTTCGGCAGCCCTTCTTGCAGTAAAAGGTCACCACACCCACCCTCCTAGTCCGCCTTGGCGGTCTCGTGGTCGAAGACGACCCGGGCCGCCTCCAGCGTGGCCAGGAGCACCTCGGAATCCTCGAGGTCCTCCGCCGCCAGCACCACGCCGGGAACCGGCTCCGGCAGGCCGTTTAGGTAGATCGCGTAGTAGCGATGCCCGGGCACGGGCCTGAGCTCCACCGAGCGCACGCCGCGCTCGGTCATCCAGGCCTGAATCCGGGCGCCAGTCGCCGGATCGCAGCCGGAGAAACCCTTCGCGTCCACCCGACAACGCTCCATATGCACACCCCCTAATCACGAAGGTTGAGCTCTTCGTAATAAATACTAAGGGCTTCACGCAAAAGTTCCAAGAGCGCGCCGGGATCGTGCAGGGCCCCCTTGGGCAGGTAGACCCCGGGAACCTCCCGGGTATCGGCGTTGAAGCGGATCGCGTAGCCCGTCCCCTGGGGCACGAGGAGGACCTCCCCCACCCCCGCCTCCTGCATCCAGGCGAGCACCGGCTTGGCGGCCTCAAGCGGCAGCCCCTCCGGCCACTTCCCCCAAAGCGCGATCCGGATCCGCTTCAAGGCTTCACCACCCGGAGCCCCTCGGGGCCGGCAAGGTAAGCAAGGTCGGCCATGCCGAGGAAGAGCCCGTGCTCCACCACCCCGGGGATCTCGGAAAGGCGCGCGGCGAGCGCAAAAGGGTCCGCGATCGGTCCAAGGTGGAGGTCCGCGAGGTAGTGGCCGTGGTCGCTCAGGAGCGGCTCACCCTCCCGGGTCCGAAGCCGGGGCTCGCCCCCGAGGGCGGCGAGCTCAACCAGGGTGCGCCGGTACCCAAAGGGCACCACTTCCACCGGCAGGGGAAACCGCTCGCCGAGCCGTGAAACCCACTTGGTGTAATCGGCGACGACCACGAAGGTCCTGGCCGATCGCTCGACGATCTTCTCCCCCAGGAGCGCCCCGCCCCCGCCCTTGGTAAGGGAAAGGCCCGGGGCCACCTCGTCGGCGCCGTCGATCGCCAGGTCCACCCCCTCGGGGCCGAGCTCGGCGAGGGGGATCCCCGCCTCCTCGGCGAGACGGGCGGTGGCCCTCGAGGTGGGCACGCCGACGATCTCCTGGAGTTCCCCCCGTTGGATCCGGGCGCCGAGCTCGAGGATGGCGTAGCGCACCGTGCTCCCCGTCCCGAGCCCCACCACCATCCCGTCCTGCACGTGGCGGAGTGCGGCCAGGGCGGCCTCCTTCTTGTAGCGCTCAAGCTCCGGCATCGAGCGCCTCCAACACCTTTAGCGGGTGTTCCTCGGGCTTTGCCCGCTTGATGCGGAAGACCACCCGCCCCTCGGGGTCGATCAGGTAGGTGTGGCGAAGGGTGCCTTCGCTTTTCTTCCCGTAAAGGTTCTTAACCCCCCAGGCCCCGTAGGCTCGGATCACCCTCGCCTCGGGGTCCGAGAGCAGCGGGAAGGGCACGCCGAGCCTCTCGGCAAAGCGCCTCTGCACCTCGGGGGGATCGGCGCTAATCCCGAGCACGGCCGCGCCCCGGGCCTCGAACTCGGGGTAGTGCGCGACGAAAGCCCGCACCTCGCGGGTGCACCCCGGGGTCAGGGCCTTGGGGTAAAAGAAGACCACCACCGGCCGGCCCCGGTAGTCGGCGAGGCGGTGGACCTTTCCGTCCTGGTCGGGCAGGGAGAAGTCGGGAGCAAACTCGCCTATCTCCGGCATCGCCGCCACTATACCGCCTCCGTGAGCTCGCCCCCCTCGGCCCTTTGCTCGACCTCGATGGGCCCGTAGGGCTGGGATTGGAAAAGCGCCACCCAGCCCCGGCGGGCGGCCTCCAAGAGGGCGGCGAGGTGCACCGCCCGGGGGCCGAAGCGCCTGGGGGCGAGCTCGTCGAAGGAAAGCCGCGGCCGGGCGGCGAGCAGGGCGCGGATCCGCCGCCAGGCCTCCCTCAGGCCAAAGCCCGCGATCGCCGCCAGCACCGGGCGGGGGCGGGCCGGCGGAGCCAGCCGGGCGAGCCTTCGGACGTCGGCGGCGGCGAGCCGGGCGCGGCCGGGGATCGGGGCCGGGGGCAGGGGGATCACGTTCCGGCGGGCCTCGGCCCGCCTGGCGAGTTCCGAGGCCGCCGCCTCGAGGTCAACGAGCGCGGCCACCGTGCGTTCGGCCTCGAGCTCGGGGGCCTCCTCGGGCTCCTCCCCGGAGCCCAGCCAAAGGAGCACCAGCGCCGCGAGCTCGGGGGCGAGCCGAGCCCGCTCAAGAAGCGGCCAGCCCTCGGCCTGGGCCAGGGCCTGGGCCAAGAGCTCGGAAAGGGGAAGCGCCTCCGGGCGGATTCGCCCCGTGTGGAGCGCCTCCTTGAGTTCGCGGGCGCTCCCTTCGAAGTCCCGGAACGAAAGGACTAATCTTCCCAAGGTCGGCTACCCGGACGCATGAGCCCGATCTTCTCCCGGACCTCCTCCATCACCGGCTCGGCGATGGCGGCGGCCCGTTTCCGCCCCTCCTCGAGCCCCTCGAGCACCCGCTCGGGGTGGGCCTTAAGCCAGGCGGCCCGTTCCTGGATGGGACCGAGCTCCTTCATCATCGAATCAAAGAGAATCCGCTTGCACTCGACGCAGCCGATCCCCGCCCGGCGGCACTCGGGCTCGATCACCTCCTTCACTAGCTCGGGCGGCGAGAAGTAGGTGTGGTATCGCCAGATCAGGCAACGGGTGGGCTCGCCGGGGTCGCTCCGGCGCACCCGGGCGGGATCGGTGGGGGCGGTTCTTAGCTTTTCCCAGATCGAGGAGGGCGGCTCCAGGATCCCGATCGTGTTCCCCAGCGACTTCGACATCTTGGCCTTGCCGTCGATCCCCGGGACCCGGGGGGCCTTCGGGTTCAAAAGCGCCTTGGGCTCGGGGAAGGTCTCACCGAAGGCGCGGTTGAAGCGGCGGGCGATCTCGCGGGTGAGCTCGAGGTGCTGGAGCTGGTCCTCCCCCACCGGCACGGTGTCCGCCTTGTAGAGGAGGATGTCCGCCGCCTGCAGCACCGGGTACATCAAGAGCCCCGCGGGGACCGACTTTTGCTTTTTTGCCTTGTCCTTGAACTGGGTCATGCGGAAGAGATCGCCGAGCGGGGTCTGGGTGGTGAAGACCCAGGAAAGCTCGGTGTGCTCGGGCACGTGCGACTGCACGAATAGGGTCACCCGCTCGGGGTCGAGGCCGGCTGCAATGTTGGCGAGCGCGGCCTCGAAGGTCCGCCGGGGAAGGAGCGCGGGGTCGTAGGCCGCGGGGTTGGTAAGCGCGTGGTAGTCCACGATGGTAAAAAGCGCCTCCCGCCCCAGCTTCTCCCCGAGCTCGATCCATTGCTTGATGGCTCCCAGGTAGTTGCCGATGTGGATCTCGCCGGTGGGTTGAATGCCCGAGAGCACGCGTTTCATGCCCGCCATGATAAAAGATATCGCCCCGATCGCTCGGGGCGCGCTGGTGCCGGGAGTGGGACTCGAACCCACACGCCCTTGCGGGCACATGACCCTGAATCATGCGCGTCTACCAAATTCCGCCATCCCGGCAGACGCACCATTTAGCCTAGGTTCTGCCGGTTCGTTTGTCAAGAAACGCGTCCTCGTGGTAGCCTTTTTCACGCTGGCGGGACGCGGGTCCCGCGACCGGGGAGGCAGCGATGAAACGAACCTGGCAACCGAACCGCAGAAAGCGGAAGAAAACCCACGGCTTCCGGGTCCGCATGCGCACCAAGGCGGGGCGGCGGGTGCTCGCCCGGCGGCGGAAAAAGGGCCGCAAGCGGCTGGCGGTCTAAACGTGCGCCCGCGTCCCCGGCTCGTCTCGCTCAAAGGGGACGCGGCCTTCCGGCGGCTTCGCCGGGCCAAGGGTACGCGGGGGCGCTACCTGAACCTGAGGTGGCGCCCCCTCGACGTACCCGAGATCAGGGTGGGGATCGTCGTTTCCAAGAAGGTCGGCAAGGCAGTGGTGCGCAACCGTGTCAAGCGCCGGGTGCGGGAGATCGTGCGAAAAAGCCACCTCCCCCCCGCCGAGCTGATGATCATCGCCCGCCCCGAGGCCGCCGAGGCGAGCTACGCCGAGCTCGCCCGGGATTTCTACGAACTGCTCAAAAAAAGTGGGCTTGCGGGGTAGAATGGCCGGCGGTATGCGGCGCCTGTTCCTGCTTCTCATTCGCTTTTACCAGCGGTGGATCTCACCGCTCAAAGCCCCCACTTGCCGGTTCTACCCGAGCTGCTCCCACTACGCCTATGAGGCGATCGCCCGACACGGGGTGCTCGCCGGAGGGTACCTGGCCACCCGCCGGATCCTTCGCTGTCATCCCCTAAACCCGGGCGGCTACGACCCGGTCCCTGAGAAGGTCGAGCCCTTCCTTCCCTTGAGAAAGGCGACCCGGCCATGAAGCGCGGCTTCATCCTCCTTGCCTTCCTCCTCGTCCCTGCGCTCGCTTTGAAGGCGGGCTGGCGGGAGGTGGACACGAACGGCGACGGCACCCCCGAGAAGGTGGCGGTGACCAACCTCATGGACGTCGCCTTCAGCGAGGACGGGCGGATCGTGGGCTGGTACGTCAAGCCGGTGAAGGGGCGCGAGATCCGGGACTACGCCCGGGCCGCGAACCTGGTTCGCCCTGGGCTGCCGAACCCGGGCCTTGAAGGGATCACGCTCAAGGCCGAGGGCTTTGCGGTCGAAGGCGGCGCCCTCGTCGCCCGCTTCGCCGGGGAGGGGGCGCGGGCCACCTGGCGCATTCCCCTCGAGCGCTACAGTGTCACCCTCTCCCTCGAGCTCACCGCCCCCGCCACCCTCCTTTGGAGCGGGATCGACGGCACCGACCGCCCGGTGACCAAACTCCTTCTCACAGGGGCCCGGGACCCGGTCCCGAGCGGCAAGGGCGAGGCCCGCTACCTGGCGATGCAGACCAAACCCAAGGCGGGCTTTGCCTTCGTCCTCGAACCCCAAAAAACGCTACCGGCGGAGCTCGAGCGCCAAAACGGCGGCGTCCTGGCCCGGCTCGCCCTCCCCGCGGGCACCACGGAGCTCCGGGTCTATGGCGGCCAGAACGAGCTCGTCCGCTACCACGTCGAAGGGCTTTTGGACCTCCCCGGCCTCTTCCAGCCCAACGTCTGGGGCCAGCTCTCGCTGGGGCTGCTCGCGCTGATGGAGTTCTTCTACCGGCTGAGCGGCAACTGGGGGCTTGCGATCCTGCTCCTCACCCTGGTGGTGCGCCTCTTGCTCTGGCCGCTGATGCACCAGCAGTTCAAGGCAATGGCCGCGATGCAGCGGCTCAAGCCCTACGTGGATGAGATCAATAAGAAGTACAAAGACCCGGAAAAGCGCAACCAGGCGCTGATGAAGCTCTACGCCGAGCACAAGGTAAACCCCGCCGCCGGATGTCTTCCGATCCTTGTGCAGATCCCGATCCTCTTCGTTCTCTGGCGGGTGATCGCCAACTACGAGTTCGGCCAGGGCTTCCTCTGGATTCCGGACCTCGCCCTTCCCGACCCCTACTACCTGCTTCCGGTCCTCTACATCGCGGTTATGATCGCACAAACACTGTTGATGGCTCAGGGCAACAAGGAGATGATCCGGCAAAGCCTCTTCATGAACCTGCTCTTCGTCTACCTGGTGCTCCAGTTTCCCGCCGGGGTCACCCTATACTGGGTCTTCTCCACGCTGATCGGCCTCGTCCAGCAGTGGATGATCAACCGCCAGCTCGCCACCCCCGCCGGGGGATAATAGGAGCATGGAAGAGAAGAAACGCGACCTGGACGATCTGCTCTCGGGGCTCGGCATCGGCGAGGAGGTAACCCCGCCCGAAACCCCTCCAGTCGACCAACCCCGCCCCTCTGAAAACGAAGCCCCGAAAACCGCCGAAGAAGTGGTGGAGCACTTCCTGGTGGGGCTTTTGCTTTACCTGGATCCGGCCTATACCCTCGAGCTCAAAACCGCCGACGACCGGATCTACGTCGAGATCCTGGGCGGCGACCTGGGTCGCCTGATTGGCAAAGAGGGAAAGACCCTAAAGGCGCTCGAGCAGCTAGTGAACGCGGTTCTGGCGCGGCATTTCGGACACCGCTACCGGGCGGTGCT
The DNA here is from genome assembly GCA_026989475.1 of Thermaceae bacterium. Lineage (GTDB taxonomy): Bacteria > Deinococcota > Deinococci > Deinococcales > Marinithermaceae > WFXV01. The sequence continues at coordinate 17,494 of JALSJG010000112.1, forward strand.
GGACGCCGCCAGTTACCGCCGCCGCCGGGCCGACCGGGCGGTGGCGCTGGCGCTCAAGGCGGCTGCCCAGGCGGCCGAGACCGGGGAGCCCGTTCCCCTTCCCCCGATGACGCCGGCGGAGCGCCGGGCGGTCCACATCGCGCTCAAAGACCACCCGGACGTCTACACCGAGTCCGAGGGGGAGGGGGATGCCCGCCACGTCGTCGTCTTCCCCGCCGGCGGTGAGACCTCCGGGGAAGAGCCGAGCTGAGCTCCTCGCCTGGCTGCGGGCGCAGCTTGGGAAGGCGGGGATCCCGGCCCCCGAGGCCGAGGCCCGGGCGCTGGCCCAGGCCGCCCTGGCAGAGCCCCCCGAGCGCTTTTTCGCCCGCCTGGGAGAAGCCGTTCCCGAAAGCGCCCTGGTCCGCCTCGAGGACTGGCTCGTCCGCCGCCGGGGCGGCGAGCCCCTCGGACTGATCCTGGGCGAGGTGGAGTTTTTCGGGCTCAAGCTCGAGGTACGGCCCGGGGTCTTCCTCCCCCGCCCCGAGACCGAGGGCCTGGTGGCGCTCGCCCTGGAAACGATCGCGGGTCGAAAGGCCCCCCGGGTCTTGGATGTGGGCACGGGGAGCGGGGCCATCGCCCTCGCCATCCAGCACGCTCGCCCCGACGCCGAGGTGCACGCCACCGACACGAGCCCAAAGGCCCTCGCCCTCGCCGAGGAGAACGCCCGCCGCCTGGGGCTTTTCGTCACCTTCCACCGGGGAAGCCGCACGGCCGGGCTTTCCGGCTTCGACCTCCTCGTTTCCAACCCCCCTTACCTGCCCGAGGCCTACCGGGCCTCGGCCCCGCCCGAGCTCGCCCACGAGCCCGAGACGGCGCTCTACGCCGGTGAGGAAGGCCTCGACGTCGCCCGCCCGCTCGTCCGGGAGGCGCTAGTCGCGCTCCGGCCCGGCGGCGTGCTCCTCCTCGAGCTCGACCCCACGAACGCCGCCCGCCTCGCCCGTGAGCTCGTCGCCCTCGGGTACCAAAGGGTCTGCACCCTCCCCGACCTCGCCAGCAGGCCGCGCTACCTGCTGGCGCACGCTCCGGCGCCCGAAGCGGCGGGCGAGCTCGGCCTCGCTGAGCACGAGGAGGGTCGGCCGGCCGTGGGGGCAGACCCAGGGGGTTCGGCAACCGGATAGGGCGTCGAGCAAAGCCTGGGCGCTCGCTCCGCTTAAGGGGTGGCCCGCCTTGACCGCGGGCAGGCAGGCGAGCCGCCCCAGGACCCGGCGGCGGGCCCGGTCCAAATCCCCCTCCCGCACGAGCTCCAAGACGGCTTCCGAAAGGGCCTCGGGTGCCAGGGCGAGCACCGCCGGTACCCGGCGTACCCGCCAGCGCCCGCCGCCGAAGGGCTCGAGCACAAGCCCCTGGGCCGCGAGCACCTCCCGCCGCTCGGAAAGGGCGGCTTCCTCCTCGGGGGAAAGGGCGAGCAAGAGGGGCTCGCTGAGCTCCACGGGCGGCTCGCCCGCGAAGCGGGCCTCGAGCTCCTCGAAGATCACCCGCTCGTGCGCCGCGTGCTGATCCACCACATAGAGCGCCCCCTCGGCCTCGGCGAGGAGGTAGAGCTCGCGAAAACGGCCGAGGTACCGAAGCCGGGGAAGCGGGCCCGCCCCCGGCTCCGGCCTCGCGAGCGGTTCGGGAGCGGGAAGCGGGGCCGCAAGCGGATGGCCGGAGAGGGCCTCAGCCACCGCCTCGGCAAGGAAGGCGGCGACCTCCTCGACCTCGAGGATCTCCACCCGCTCTTTCTTGGGATCGGTATTGACCAGCACGCGCTCGGGGGGGAGCTCGAGGTTCAAGACCCCAAGGGGATGCTGCCCGGTGGGGAGGAGTTCCCGGTAGGCGGCGAGCACCGCTCGGTAGAGCGGCTCCGGCCACTCCACCGGCCGCCCATTCACCGCGAGCAGGAGCCGGTCCCGGCGCGGACGGGCGAGCTCCGGCCGGGAAAGCACTCCAGCGAGCTTGTAGGACCCGTCCTGGGCCTCGAGGGAAAAGAGCCGGTCGGCCACCAAGCCCCCCCATACCGCCCGGGCCGCCGCCAGGAAATCACCCCCGGGGTGACGGATGCGCACCTCGCCGTCCAGCTTCAGGGTGAAACGCAACCCGGGGTGATGCAGCAGGTAGCGGGCCGCCCGCGCCATCGCCCGCCGCCCCTCCACCGCCGGGGCCTCGAGCGCCGCCCGCCGCGCCGGTAAATGGTGAAAGAGCCGGGTCAGCTCGGCCTCGGTGCCGGCCGGCGCGGCGTGCTCGAAGAACTCGACCCGATCCCCCTCGGCGATCACGGTCGCGCCCCCGAGCTGGTCGCGGGGGCGGCTGGTCAGCCGAAGCCTGCCCGCCATGCGCAAGGCGAAAAGCCCCTCCCCTCGAAACCCCAGGCTCTCGATCCGATCGAGCCGCTCGAGCTTGGAGGTGGCGTGGCGCTCGAGGGCAAGCGGCAGCTCCTCCTTCGGAATTCCGGCGCCGTCGTCGCGAACCAGAATCCGCCGGATCCCTCCTTCCTC
>JALSJG010000113.1 GCA_026989475.1 Thermaceae bacterium
TGCCCCTTGGGGTGGCGGCCACCTTCGTCTTCATCTTCATCCTCTTCGGGGCGCTTTTAGAGGCCACCGGGGCGGGGAAGTTCTTCATCGACCTGGCCTACGCCCTCGCCGGCCAGAGCCGCGGCGGCCCGGCCAAGGCCAGCGTGATCAGCTCCGCCTTCATGGGAAGCCTCTCGGGTTCGGCGATCGCCAACGTGGTCACCACCGGGGCCTTCACCATCCCGCTGATGCGCCGGCTCGGATACCGCCCCGAGGAGGCCGCCGGGGTCGAGGCCGCGGCCAGCACCGGGGGGCAGATCATGCCGCCGATCATGGGCGCGGGGGCCTTCCTGATCGCGGAGTACACCGGGGTGCCCTACCTCGAGATCGTCAAGCTCTCGATCATCCCGGCGCTCCTTTACTTCCTTACCGTCTACCTCTTCGTGGACGCGATCGCCGCCAAGCGCGGCATGCGCGGCCTGCCCCGGAGCGAGCTGCCGCGGCTTTCCTCGGTCCTGGCCGGGGGCTGGCACTACCTCCTGCCGCTTTTTATCCTGATCTTCTACCTTCTCAAGAACGTCTCGGCGATGAAGGTGGGCTTTATCGGGGTGCTGGCGGTGGTGCTCTCGGCGAACCTCCGGGCCCGGCCGGGCCCGGCCTGGCTCCGGGCGCTTCATTACGCGTACCACCTCGCCATGCTCGGGTTCTTGCTCTACGTGGGCATGCAAAGCCGCCAGGGGATCAGCCTCGCGCAGTTTTACGCCCTGGTGGGGGGGACGCTCCTTTCTGCCCTCTCGCCGCTTTCGCCGCTCTCCCTTTCCCGGCTTGCGGAGGCGCTCGTCTCCGGGGCCAAGGCGGCGATCCCCGTCTCGGTGGCGACCGCCGCCGCCGGAATCGTCGTCGGGGTGGTGGGGCTCACCGGGGTGGGGCTCAAGTTCTCGGGGCTCGTGCTCTCGGCCTCGGGCGGGATCACCCTGGTTGCCCTGGTCCTGGTGGCGCTCGCGAGTCTCGTGCTCGGCATGGGCCTGCCGGTCACCGCAAGCTACATCGTGCTCGTGATCCTCGCGGGCCCCGCGCTTTCCGATCTGGGCGTGCCCCTGATCGTCGCCCACCTGGTGGTCTTCTGGCTCAGCCAGGACTCGAACGTCACCCCGCCGGTAGCCCTCGCCGCCTACGCCGGGAGCGGCCTGGCTCAGGCCGACCCCATGCGCTCGGGCTTCATGGCGTGGAAGTTCGCGAAGGGGCTCTACCTCATCCCCCTCCTGATGGTCTACCGGCCCGGGATCATGCTCGAAGGGGGTACCCTCCTCGTGGCCAAGGACCTCTTCCTCGGGCTCCTCGCCCTCGCCGCCTTCGTGGGGGTGCTCGAGGGGCACCTCTTCCAACCGCTCGCCCCTTGGGTGCGGCTTTTGCTCCTTTTGGGCGGGGTTTTGCTCTTTTTCCCCGGGCTTGGGCTCGAGCTCCTCGGGGCGGGCCTGATCTTCGCCGCCCTTTTCGCGGGCCGACTGACCCGCCGGTCAGTTTCGGTGTAGACTGGCCGGCGGCATGCCGGCGCTCCTTTTGGACCCCCGCTACCGGGCTTACTGGCTTTCCCTTTTCTTGAGCCAGGCCGGCGGCTGGGTACAGGCCACCGGGCTCGGGTGGCTGGTGCTCGAGCTCACCGGCCGGGCCGAGCGGCTCGGGTTCGTGCTCGGGCTTTTGTTCTTGCCCTCGCTCCTCTTTACCCTCCCCGGGGGCGCTCTCGCCGACCGCTACCCCCGGGCTCGGCTGCTCTTTGTGCTCGAGGGCACGCTGGCGGCGCTTTCCCTGCTGCTTGCCCTCGGGCTCTTCGCCGGCCGGGTGGGCCTCGGCCACCTCTACCTCTTTGCCCTCGCCTACGGGGCGGTCTCCGCCCTCGAGGTGCCCACCCGGCAGGCCTTTACCGCCGAGCTCGCCGGCACCCGCCGGGTGGGGGAGGCCCTCGCCTTAAACGCCCTTTCCTTCAATATCGCCCGCATGGGAGCGCCGGTGCTCGCGGGGCTCCTCATCGCCCGCTGGGGTACGCCGGTGGCTTTTCTCTTAAACGCCCTTTCGTTTCTCCCCCTTCTTTCGGTGCTGGTCCGGATGCCGGCCCCCGCGCCCCGCCGCCGCCGGGGGCCCTGGCTCCGGGAGCTCGCCGAGGGGATCGGCTACGCCCGGCGCACCCCCCTCGTGCGCCAGGTCCTTCTCCTGGTGCTTTGGGTCGCCACCTTCGGCATCAATTTCCAGGCGCTCGTCCCCGCCTTCGCCCGCCTGGTCCTGGGCCTTGGGCCCGAGGGCTACGGCTCGCTCATGGGGGCGCTCGGGAGCGGGGCGCTCCTTGGGGCCCTGCTCCTTTTAAAGAGCCCGGTGGTCCGGCCCCGGCGCTCGCTCTACGGGAGCTTCCTGCTCGGGACCGCGCTTTTCCTTTTGCCCCTGGCCAAGGGCTTCCTGCCGGCGGCGGTCCTGCTCGCCCTCGGCGGGCTTTCCATGGTGTGGGTGCTCACGAGCGCCAACACCACCCTTCAAACGATCGTGCCCGAGGGGTTAAGGGGGCGGGTGGTGGCGCTTTACTCGCTGGTGCTGATGGGTTCGGGGCCGCCCGGGATGTACCTGACCGGCCTCGCCTTCGACCTCCTCGGGCCCCACGCCCCCGCTCTGCTCGGGGGGCTCGTCCTCGTCACCGCGGCGTACTTCGCCACCCGGCCCTGGCCCCTCCGGCTCACCCCGCTTTAGGCGGGCGCCAGTCCGCGGGCCGCGGCCCCAGGCCGAGCCGCCAGGCCACCGCCGCCGCCACCCGCCGGGCCGCCCGGCCGTCGCCGTAGGGGTTTTCCGCCGGGGTCCGCCGGGGCCCCTCGGCGAGGAGCCGGGCGGCCCCCGCGTAGACCCGCGCGGGGTCGGTGCCCAGAAGGAAGAGGTGGCCGCTTCGCACCCCTTCGGGGCGTTCGGTGACGTTTCGCACCACCGCCACCGGGACCCCGAGGGCCGCGCCCTCCTCCTGCAGGCCGCCGGAGTCGGTGAGGATCAGCCGGCTCGCCTTCAAGAGGGCAGCCATCGCCCCGTAGGGGAGGGGCTCGGTGAGGTGGAGGTTGGGAACCCCCTGAAGCACCGGCGCCACCGCCTCCCGCACCACCGGGTTTTTGTGCAGGGGGAAGACGAAGGAAACCTCGGGAAACGCCTCCGCCAGCCGGCGCACCGC
>JALSJG010000114.1 GCA_026989475.1 Thermaceae bacterium
TTGAGGCCGTCGGCCTCGGAGACGTAGCCCCGCTGGGTGGCCTCGGCGAGCACCGCGAGCACGTTGCCCAGCTCGATCGTGTCCATACCGTAGGCGTTCGCCAGGTAGATGGCGTACCCCACCCAGTGGGTGTCGCCGTTGCCCACGTCGGCGCCCAGTCCCCAGGCCGACTCGTACTCGTAGGACTCGAAGACGATCTCCTCGCCGTTGATCCGGATCTTGACCATCTTCTTGCAGGCCACCGGGCAGGCGTGGCAGGTGGTGTCCTTTTCCAGAATGTGCTCGCGGACGTACTCGCCGGAGATCTTGTCGGCCTCGGCGAACTGGGTGTGCTGGGCGTTCAACGTAGGTAGGGCGCCGATCGAGTTGACGATGTTCATGAGGACGTTGGTGCCGTAAACGCTCAGGCCGCCCTTGCGGGGTGAGGTCACGTTTTTCTCGTCGACGATGGCGGCCAGGGCTTGTTTATCGGCAGCCTTCCAGCGCTCCCGGTCGGGGGGTTTGGGCATGCGGTTTCGGTCCCCGATGACCACGATCGCCTTCAGGTTTTTCGACCCGGCGACCGCCCCCGTGCCCCCACGGCCGGCGGCGCGTTCGTCGTTGTTGATCCAGTTGGCGAACCGGACCCGGTTTTCCCCGGCAGGGCCGATCGCCATCACGTCGGCCTCCTCGCCGTGGCGCTGGCGCAGGATCTCGTGAACCTCGTGGGTGGTCTTGCCCCAGAGGTCGGAGGCATCCTCGATCGAAACCTCCCCGTCCCGAACCAGGAGGTATACCGGCTTGTCGGCGGCCCCCTTGATCAGGAGCCCGTCAAACCCCGCCCACTTGAGCTTGGCCGCCGTCCAGCCGCCCATGTGGCTGTCGGTTACGGTGCCGGTAAGGGGGCTCTTGGTGACCACCGCGAGGCGACCGCTCATCTTGGCCTCGGTACCGGAGAGCGGGCCGTTCATGATGGCGAGCAGGTTGTCGGGCGAGAAGGGGTCGACCTCGGGGCCGTTTTCGAATACGTACTTCACCCCGAGTCCCCGTCCCCCGATGTACTTCCTTAGGTCTTCCTCCTTCGGGGCTTCATAAGTTACCTGACGGTTGGTCAAGTCGATCTTGGCCAACCGGTGCGCGTACCCTCCTAACATCCGCCACCTCCCTTGCTTTGTATCCACTTGAGGATACTCCTCGGGGGGAGGAAAGGGCAAGTCCGTGTTGCACGATCGTGCGAGACGCTAAACGCCCTGGGCTTGCGTGAGTCTCGCGAGCTCCGAGGAAAGGGAGACGGGGTAGTCCGGCCCTTCCGGCCGGTCGAGCAGCCGCCGCTCCTCCGGCAGGGCGAAGATCCGCTCCCGGGTGGCCCGGCGCAGGGCGGGGAGGTCGGGGGGAGGGAGAAGGCGGCGGCCCCGCTCCATGGCCCGGATCAGGAGCGGCCGGCCTTCGTGCACCTCGTGACGGAGGGCCACGAGATCCCCCTCCGGACGGCGCCAGACCTGCTTACGGCCGGGCAGGGTTCGCTTGCCCGGGCTCTTCTTGATGCGCGGGCCCTCGGCGTCCTGTACCAGCTTGTAGACCCCGCCAAGGGCGGGAAGGTCGAAGGAGGTGCCGAGCCGGGTACCGACCCCATAGCCCCAGGCCAGGCCCCCCGCGGCCTTGAAGTCGCGGATCTTGTACTCGTCGAGGTCGCCCGAGATGAAGATCTGGACGTAGGGAAGCCCGGCCTCGTCGAGGCGGGCGCGAACCCTTCGGGTGAGTTCGGGGAGGTCGCCGGAGTCGATGCGCACACCGAGAAGGCGTCGGCCTCTCGCCTCGAGCTCCCTGGCCACCACGATCGCGTGCTCGAGCCCTTGCATGGTGTCGTAGGTGTCGATCAGGAGGATCGGTCTCGGATGGTCCTCGGCGAAGGCGCGGAAGGCGGAGAGCTCGTCGGGGAAGCTCATCACGTAGCTGTGGGCCATCGTGCCCACCACCGGGATGCCGAACCGCCTCCCCGCCTCGACGTTCGAGGTTCCGTCGAAACCGGCGAGGTAGGCGGAACGGGCCACCTTCAAAGCGGCGTCCTCGCCGTGGTCCCGGCGGGGGGAGAAGTCGACGACGCTCGCCTCCTCACCGGCAGCGAGCAGCACCCGCGCCGCCTTGCTCGCGATCAGGGTTTCGAAGTTCACCGTGTTCAAGAGGTAGGTCTCGACGATCTGGGCCTCGATTCGGGGAGCTTCTATGGAGAGCAGGGGTTCCCCGGGGTAGACGATCTCGCCCTCGGGGACGGCCCACACCTCGCCAGAGAAGCGAAAGTTCCTGAGGTAGTCAAGGAAATGCCGGTCGAATAGGTCCAGGGCCTCAAGATAGGCGAGGTCCTCCTCCGAAAAACGCAGGTTTTCCAGGTACGAAAGCGCCGACTCGAGCCCAGAAAAGACCAAAAACCGGCGGTAGGGCACGGGCGGGCGCACGTAGAGATCGAAGACCGCGGGGGTGTTGAGCCCCCGCTTGAAATAGGAGTAGGCCATGGTCAGCTCGTAGAGGTCGGTGAGGAGCGCTTTTGGCATCGTTCCCTCCAGTGGGCGAGCGCCCGTTCCAGCACCACCCGCTCGTTATCATATGTGAGTAGGGAAAGCGCCTTTTTGACCCCTACCCAGCGGGCGGCGTCCACTTCCTCGAGCTGGGGCGTGGGCCGGCCGCCGCGATAGCGCATCAGGTAGTAGCGCACCGTCTTCGAGACGTTGATCTGCCCCTCCTCCTCGTGAACGGTGAAGTAGTACTTGACCTGTCCCAAATCGCGCACGATCGCGGCCCGGATCCCGGTCTCCTCCCGGACCTCGCGGAGGGCGGCCTCGCGGTGGCGCTCGCCGGGTTCGACGCGGCCCTTGGGGAGCGCCCAGACCCGCATCCCCCGGGTGGCGATGAGGAGCACCCGGGGCCGCTTGCAGCCCCGGATCACCACCCCCCCGGCGGAGACCACCCTGCGCCTAAGCGGCCTCACGATCTCACCTTAATCAAAAAGGGGCGCCCGAAGGCGCCCCAGGGATCCTCGAAAAGCGGGGAAGCAGGCCTTTTTGCTCCTTAGAAAGGAGGTGATCCAGCCGCACCTTCCGGTACAGCTACCTTGTTACGACTTCGCCCCAGTCGTGGGCCCCACCCTAGGCGCCTGCCCGTTGGCGGGCTATGGGCGACTTCAGGTGG
>JALSJG010000115.1 GCA_026989475.1 Thermaceae bacterium
TCGTTGGTGACCCCGAAGACCACCGCTTTTTTGCCCGAAAGGTCGATCGGAACCATGCCTCGAGTCTAGCGCACGGGGTACGCCCGCGGTCGGCCGGTTTCCGAAGATGGCGGCGCTACAAAAGTTCCGCGCCTAGTCCTGGGGCAGGCCGAGGCGATCGGCATAGCCCAGGCCACCAAGTACGCGATCTTTAAAAACCTCCACGTCTACGGTCGCCGGCGCCGCCGGCGGGCGGCCGCCTGGGCGCGGCGGGGGCGGCCCTTGGGCCTCGAGAAGTACGCCACCTCCCAGCGCGCGGCCCTGGACGGGCGCCCCTTCGTGGGCGGGCGGACCTTTTCCGCCGGGGACTACGGGCGCGCCCTTTCCCTCTGCTACGGCGAGGAGGCCGCACGGCCGGTCGGGGCCCGGGCCGAGGGCTTGATCAAGGCCACCCCGAGGGAAGTGCTCGAGGACGAGCGAAAGTTCTTCCGCCACGTCTGGCTTCCCCACCGGGACGACCCACTTTAGGCGAAGAACGACTCCACGAAAGCCCGCCCCGGACCCGAGATGGGCTCGGGGATGGGGGCTTTTTTACGGCGTTGCCGAGGGGCACATCCCTTGTACTTGCATCCAGGTGACAAAGGTCAAGTTGACGTGCGCACCCGGGCACGGCTGGTCGAGGTTGTCGAGCGGGCTGCTGAACGTGAACGCTACGCGACCATCCACCTTCCCGTAACCGCTCACCGACGCGGACTGGAAAGCGCCGTCGCTCGTGGTCTGGATGTTCCGGGCGTCTAGGTGGAAGGCTACTCTTTTCGAGGGAACACGTCCTTCAAACACCAAGGTCATCTGCACGGGAGTCGCTTGTACAGGGAAGCGCTCGCTATTTGAACTGCTCCTGTGATGAAAAATGGGTGTTGGCATTGGGAGTGATCTCGACTTCCCTCCGCTTTGCGAAAGGTTGGACTTGACGCGCGACGCTAAGGGCGTCTAGGTCGAGCTTTTGGACTTTGATGATGTACGGCCCACTGCATTCGTACCTCATTTGCTGCAAGTCGCATTTAACTTCGGCCTAATTACCCGCGGGTCATTGCATGTTTTGGACCGAGGGGCTGCGTACGCAGCCCCTCTGCCGTTACGGCAAAAAGACCACGTCCCCCGCCAGCGCCGGGGTGAAGACCGAGAGCGCCTTAAAGCGGCCGGCCAGCCGGTGGCGGGCGGTGGCGGGGATCAGCACCATCCGCCCGGGCTTGGCCAGGAAGAGCTGCCCCTCGACCTCGATTCCACCGTAGCCCTCGAGGACGTATACCGCCTCGTCCTTACTGCGGTGGTAGTGGAGCGGCTGCTCGTCGTCGATGTGAAGGGCGACCGCGGTGGCGAGCGCCTGGTTGGCGAGGGGTTTCGCCGAAAACCGCTTCCCGGACGGCACCGGGGCCGTCTGGTAGCGAAAGGCCAGCGGCCGACCCTCAGCCGGGCCGTTCCCTTCTTTCACGAAGACGATGTCGCCGGCGAGCTTTGGGGAGAAGCGGGAGAGCAGGTCCATTTTGCCGAAGAAGCCGTGGGTGGTCGCCGGTGGGATCAGCACCCCTTGGCCGGGGGCGAGGGGAATCCGCTCCCCAGCGACCTCGGCGTAGCCCTCGCCCGCAAGGCAGAACGCCACCTCAGTATGGGTCCGGTGGTAGTGGTAGGGCTGGGCTTCCCGGATGCGGATCAGCACGCTGGTGCCCCGGGGGGTCTGGCCCACCGGCCGGGCGGCGAAGGGCTTGCCCTGGGGGACGACCAGCCCCGCAAAGTCCTCGGGGTAGCTCCGGGCGATCGCCTCGCCCGCCCCCTTTCCGGGCGCGCCGTATCCCTGGGCGAGCCCCCTGGTAGGGTGAGGGATGCCGCGAGCCCCGCCAAACCTTTGAGCAACTGCCTGCGATTGGTTTCCTTCATAGCCTTACCTCCGCCCTTAGATACGCAGGGCGGAGGCGAGCGGATGCCTAGAGGGGGACCCGACCGAGGGGGTGGGTGGGCCGGGGGCTCCCGCCCGGAGGCTCCAGGCTCACCCCTACCGCTTGGAACCCGGCGGTTCGCACCCGGAGGACCCGTCCCGCAGTGATGCCAAGCGAGACCGGTCCTTTCGCGGTATGCCCCCAGGCCTGATAGACCTTCCCCGGTGGCGGGGGCGCGGCCAGAACCAGGAGCGCCTCGCCGTCTTCGGTTAGCACCACCCGGCCTAAAAACTGGCCGTCCTCGGCCCGGAGGGTTTCAACCCGGGCTTCCGGGCGGGCGAGAAGGGCGAGCAGCTCGGCCCCGGCGCGGGCCTGGCGGTAGGCGGGGACGGCGAGGACCAAAAGGAGGGCGGCGAGGGCGGCGGCGAACAGGAGGAGGGGCCGCCGTCGGCGCCTGGGAGGGGGGGGCTTGAGGGCAAGCGGCAAGCTGTAGTAGGCCTCCCGCAGCGCACGAACCTCGGCGCGGCAGCGGGGACAGACTTGGAGATGGGCCTCGACCCGCTTTTGCTCCTCATCTTCGAGGAGGCCCATCGCGTAGTCGGGAAGCAGGTCCTCGGGGTGGTTCACGGTTCCTCCAGGTAGTTGCGAAGTTTTCGAAGCGCCCGGCGGAGCTTGCTCTTAGTGGTGCCTAGCGGCAGCCCGAAGGCCTCGGCGAGTTCACGGTGGCTGTAGCCCTGGTAAAAAGCTGCTTCGAGAAGCCGCCTTTCCAGGGGGTCCAGGCGGGCCAGCGCCCGCCGCACTCGGACGCGGTCCTCGACCGGCGGGGGGTCGGCGGCAGCCACGCCAGGTAGTCCGTGAACGTCGGGTTCCAGGCGTTGAGGCCGAGCCCGCCGGGCCCGAAGGCGGGAGAGCGCCAGATTGCGGGCGATGACCCGGGCGAAGGTGGCGGCCCGGGCTTTCTCGGGGTCGAATCCGGTGGCCGCCGCCCTGAGCTTCAAAAGCGTGTCGTGAAACACCTCCTCGGCCTCCTCGGGGGTGCCGAGCATGCGATAAAGCATGGGGTAGAGCTTTGGCTTCAGCAGGCGGTAAAGGGCCTCGAATGCTTCGTCGGACCCAGCGGAAACGCGTCGGAGGAGGTCTTCCAGCACCCCTACTTAGGCTACGCTTCCGGGGCTGGCTCGGATGCCTCTTTGAGGCTCTCCGCTCGCAAAATCTCCCGCACCCG
>JALSJG010000116.1 GCA_026989475.1 Thermaceae bacterium
CCGCGGGAAGGCGTACCCGGTAACGCCCGGGGCGGAGCCCCGAGAGCTCGAAACGCCCTCCCGCCGCGATCAGCACGATCACCCGACCGCGGGCATCCTCCACCAGGACCGGCACGCCCAGCCCGCCGGGGTCCCCGCCCTCTACCCGGATCCGCCCCACCAGCCGCGCGCGGACTTCCAGGGGGATCTCGAGCGCCACGGTCTCGCGCGCGCGGAGGGTGAGCTCCCTCTCCAAAAACGCGGGCACGAACAGCGCCGGCAGGCTCGCGGGGTCGACCCGGAGCCGCCGTTTGCCGGGGGGGAGCTCGAGCACGAACCTCCCCTCGCGGTCGGTCTCGGCGACCACGCCATCCGCCTCCACCCGGATCCCCTCAAGACTCCCCGGTGGAACCGGGGCGTCGGGCAGGAAGCGGCCCGTCACCCGGGCGACCTTCCGGCCTCCGAAGAACGCGACCCAATCCGGGGGGACCTGAAGGCGGAAGGGGTAGCGGGCGCCCAGGCTGGCCGAGGCGCTGCCCTCGGGCCATCGGTAGACGGCGCTCGCGATCAGCTGGACACGCGCCAGCGGCAGGGCGGCCTCGAGCGCGGCCCGCCCCCCGGGTTCAAACGGCCGCAGGTCCAGCGAGCCCCCGAGGTAAGCGACGTCGTCCCCCAGGCGCGCCTCGATCCCGAGCAGGCTCTCTTCCAGCGGCCAGCCGAGCCGCAGGCCGAGGCCGTAACCGAGGGGGGTGCCCCCGAACGCCTCGGGGTAGAGGTAGCGGGTATCGGCGCGAAAGCCGAGCCCGCCTCCGATCCCCTCCCGGTCGAGCCGGAGCTCGAAGCTCGCCCGCCCAAAGGGGGCGAGATCCCAGCTCGCCGCCGCCTCGGCGTAGGGCCCCTCGGTCCAGGGCCAGCCGGCGGCGAGCTCGAGCTCGAGGCCCCCGGCGCCGCGTAGCCAAAGCTCGCCGGAAAGACCCGTGCTTCCCGCCTCCAACCCCAAGCTCCACGGCCGCTCCCCGCTGCTGGCATAGGCCACCCGCCAATCGCGCAGCCCGCCCGCGTCGAGGGAGGCCGCCGCGCCCAGGCTCTGACGCCGGGCGCTCAACCCCAGGCGGGTCCCCACCCGCCAACCGCCCGGGGAACGCTCCCCGTTCCACCCGAGCGACCATCCGAAGCCGGAAGCGGAACCCGAGATCACCCCCTGCACGCGCCCCACGCCCGGGAGGGGCAGGTACTCCACGGCGTAGGACCAGTGGAGCCGGCCTCCCCCGGAACCGGTAAGGCGCAGGGCGAAGCCCTCACCCCCCGAGACCCCGAACCCGTGCCGCTGGCTTCCTTCCTGCCAGCCGAGCTCCGCCCGGTAACGCAGCTCCGGCGCGGTCTCCAGCTCGAAGTCGACCCGAACGGGTCCCTCCCAAAGGGCGAGCCGGCCGGCGGTATACGATCCCGCCCAGACCTCGGCCGACCACTCCTCGGAGAGGAGGTAGAGGCGGGCCTGGGGCAGGCCCCACCCGCCCCAGCTCAGGGCGGAGGCGAGGAAGAGGTAGTCGGAAAGTGATCCCGCCAGGCTGAACGAGCCCGCAACCGAGCTCGAGGGCCAGGCATAGCCGAGCGCGATCCGCCCCTCCAGATAGCGGGGGCGCGAAAACCCCGCCGGCGGGGGCTCGACCACCACCGTCCGGCGGTGCACGATCCCGGCCCGGGCGAGCCTCGCCTCCACCTGAAACGCGCCGGGACGGGCGGCGTTCCAGGAAAAGGAGAGGGCGGAACCGGGACCCAGCCGGGCCGTTCGTTCCCGCACGACCCGCCCGTCCCGCCGGACCCGGATCGAAAGCGTATCCGTCCCGTTCCCGACGTTCGTCACCCGCGCCCTCACGGTCACGTATGGGGGCTCGTAGTTAAGCCTCGCGGGAAGATCCAAACGGAGCCCGGGACGATAACCCACGCGCGTCCGGACCCGCGCCTCCGCGCCCGCGACCCGCACGGTGAGCAGGTCGAGGGTGCCCTCGCGCGCGTCCTCGGGCACGCGGAGGGTGATCGGGAGGTAGCGGGGCGGGCGCACCGGATGAGGACGGGAAAGAATCGGGAAGCCCGCGCTGGAGCGCACCTCCACGGGGTACGGCCCGCCCTCGCCCTCGACCCGGAAGACGTGGGTGACGAGCTCGCCGGGTTTGGCCTCGCGCTCAGGGGGAGAGGTGGGGTAGACCCGGACGGAGACGGCCAGCGCGAAACCGGCAAGCAAGAGAAGCCCGAGCACCCGCGGCACGAAGGCCATTATCCCCCGGCCCACACCGGAGGGAAACGCCCAAACGGGGGTCAGGCGCGGCGGAAGACGAGCCCGAAAAGGAGCTCGCGGGCCGGTGCTGGCAGGTGGGGGCTGAGCTCACGAAGGGCCTCTTCGGCCATCGCCTCGGCCCGGGCCCGGGCCCTTGCCACCGCCCCGCTCTCGACGAGGCGGCGGTGGAGCCAGGCGACCTCGGCGGGGTCCTTCTCCGCCCGGGGTTTCTGCAGGATCTTCCGGGCCCTTTCGGCCTCCTCCCGCGGCGCCCTGCGCAGGAAGTCGAGGACGATCAGGGTGCGCTTGCCCTCGTAGAGATCCCCGGCGATCTCCTTGCCGTAAGCGGCGGGGTCGGCCTCGAGGTTCAAGACGTCGTCCACGATCTGGAAGGCGATCCCAAGCCGCTCGCCGGCGGTCTCGAAGACCGCGGGCGGCTCCCTCCCCGCCACCAGCGCCCCGAGCCTGAGGGGGGCGACGGCGGTGTAGTAGGCGGTCTTCGCCCGCACCATCTCGAGGTAATCGTCCTCGGTGAGGTCGAAAACCCCGCGCGCGATCCAGTAGAGGTCGAGGTGCTGGCCGTAGGCGGTGCGCTCGACCAGGCGGGCGAACTCGAGCAACACCTCGGAACCGTAGCCGGCCGCCACCAGGACCCGCCACATCCGGGCATGGAGGGCGTCCCCGGCGTTTAGCGCGAGGGGGACGCCGAAAAGCCGGTGGAGGGCGGGTCGGCCCCGGCGTTCCTCGCTTCCGTCCTCGATGTCGTCGTGGATGAGCACCCAGTTTTGGAAGAGCTCGAGCGCCGCCGCCGCCGGGAGCGCCTCCTCCCGGCGCGCGCCCAATCCCTCCGCCACCGAAAGGAGCAGCCTCCCCCGGAG
>JALSJG010000117.1 GCA_026989475.1 Thermaceae bacterium
GAACGGCCCGACTGCCCCTACTGCCGCCGCGGCGAGCCCCACCCCGCCGACCGCGTGGCGCGGCCGCCCCACCGGAAGGGAAACCCCGACTTCCCCGCTTTCCACCCCCCGGGCTTCGGGGTACGGCTAGCGAAGCCGGGGGAGTAGCTTTACGAGCTCGCGGTGGTCGGAGAGTACCGCGGTGGGCTGGATGCCCCGGGGCTCCCGGGCGGTGCGGCCGGTATAGAGCACGGCGAAGGCGTACCCGGCGCCAAAGGCACCCTCGATGTCCGCCCGGGGGAGGTCACCGGTGTGGAGCGCCTCCTTGGGTTCGACCCCCATCTTCTCGAGCGCATGCTGGAAGGCTTCCGCGCGGGGCTTCACCGCCCCGGTCTCGTCGGAAAAGCTCATCGCGTAGAAGTAGCGGGCGAAGTTCTCCCGGGCGAGGAGTTCCCGGAGCACCCGGCCCGGGGTGAGCCCGGTGTCGGAGACGATTCCAAGCGGGTATTTCTCGGCGAGCGCGGGGATGGCTTCCCGGGTCCCCGGAAGGGGGATGAGGTCGCCTTCGAGCGCGGCGTCCTCGAGCTTGCGGGCGGTCACCGCCACCAGGCCCTCGTCGTAGGGAACGCCGAGGTTTTTGAAGATGTAGGCCACCCGGTCGTAGTTCGACATGTGCTCGCCGGCCTCCCAGGCGGAGCGGAAGGCGGCCGAGGCCGCCCGGTAGGCCTGGCGTACCGCCTCCTCGTCGGCGGGAACCCCGGCCTCGCTGGTGGCGTCGAGCAGGATCTCGTAGCGCTTGGGCAGCACGGCCTCCAAAAACTTCGGTCCTTCGGTGAAGAGGGTGCCCCAGAAGTCAAAAGTGAGCCCGCGGACGGCCATTTTTCCCTCCTTCCTTACCCCAAGGCTACAACAGCCCTACCCGGCGGTAGAGGTCATCCACGTACCGGAGGTAAGAGCCGGGGTCGAAAAGGGCCTCGAGTTCTCGGCTGGAGAGGGGCACGCCGAGGGACATTAGGGCCTCTCTGAAGGGAAGCCCTTCCTCCCAGGTACGCTGCGCCGCCCGCTGGACGAGGCGGTAGGCCTCGTCCCGGGTGAGCCCCTTTTCGATGAGCGCCCCGAGCACCCTTTGGCTATAGACCAGGCCCCGGGTCCTTTCGAGGTTTTCCCGGATCCGGTCCTCGTGCACCGCCAGGTTCGCAAGCAGCCCCGCGCTCCGGCGGAGCAGGTAGTGGACCAGGGTGGTCGCGTCCGGGAGGGCGATTCGTTCCACCGAGGAGTGGCTGATGTCGCGCTCGTGCCAGAGCGCCACGTTCTCGAGCGCGGGGGTGAGGTAGGCCCGGAGCATCCGCGATAGGCCCGAGACGTTTTCGAACCCCACCGGGTTCTTCTTGTGGGGCATCGCCGAGGAGCCCTTTTGCACTCCGGCGGCGAAGCCCTCCTCCACCTCGCCCACCTCGGTGCGGGCGAGGTGGCGCATCTCGACCGCCAGGTGCTCGAGCTCGGCCCCGAGCAGGGCGAGGGCGGCAACGAGCTCGGCGTGCCGGTCCCGGGGGGTGACCTGGGTGGTGATCGGGTCGAGGGAAAGCCCCAAGGCCTCCGCGACGTAGGCCTCGACCTCGGGGGGCACCATCGCGTAGTTCCCCACCGCCCCCGAAAGCTTCGCCACCGCCACCTGGTCCCGGGCCCGGACAAGCCGCACCCGGTGGCGGAGAAAGGCGGCGTAGAGGTGGGCGAACTTAAGGCCGAAGCTGGTGGGTTCGGCGTGGACGCCGTGGGTGCGGCCCACCGCGGGCAGGTCCTTGTAGCGGAGGGCTTTTTCCTTGAGCGCCTCGAGCAGGCCCCCGAGGGCTTCGAGGATGAGGGTGAGCGCTTCTTTCAAGGCGAGGTTTTGCGCGGTGTCCACCACGTCGGTGCTGGTCAGGCCATAGTGCAGGTAGCGCCGAAGCTCGGGATCGTTTGACCACTCGCCGAGCACGTCGACGAAGGCGGCGAGGTCGTGCCGGGTCTCGCGCTCGCGCTCGGCCACCCGCCGGGCGAACTCGGGGCCGATCGGCCGCTCCTCGAGAGCCCGGGCGAGCCGCTCCGAGAGCCCCTTGGGCACCCGGCCGAGCCGCTCCCAGGCGGCGAGCGCGAGCCTTTCCACCTCGGCCCAACGGCGGAGCTTCGCCTCCTCGCTCCAAAGCGCCGCCATCTCGGGGGTTTGGTAGCGGGGTATCATCGTAGACTTAGCCTAACCGTGGGGAGGGTGCGGGCGGAGTCCTTCGAGATCCTCAGCAAGGTCGCGTTCCTAGAGGCGGCGAGCGAGGAGGGGCTTCGCCGCCTCGCCGACGCGAGCGAGCTTCGGACGCTTGAGCGGGGCGGGGTGCTCTTCCTCGAGGGCGATCCAGCGGAGCGGTTCTTCGTGGTGGTCGAGGGCTGGGTCAAGGTCTACAAGGGGCGCGCCGACCGCCAGATCGTCTTGCACCTCGAGGGGCGGGGCTCGCCGCTTGCTGAGGTGGCGGTCTTCCTCGACGAGGCCCGCTATCCTGCCTCGGCGGAGGCGGTCACCGCGGCGCGGGTGATTGCGGTTCCCAAGCAGGCGTTCCTTGGGCTTCTCGAAGCCGAGCCGGCGGTGGCCCGGGGGGCGCTTCGCTACCTCGCCCAAAGGCAGCGGGCCCTGATCGGTCTATTATCGAAGCTTGCGTTTCAGGACGTGCTCGAGCGCCTCGTCGGTTACCTGGTGGAACGGCTCGAGGCCGAGGGACAGGGCTTTGAGCTCCCCACCAACGCCGAGCTCGCGGCGCTCCTTGGTACCGTGCCCGAGATCGTGAGCCGCAAGCTCTGGAAGCTCTACCGCGAGGGGCTGATCGAGCTCGAGGGGCGCAAGGTGGTGGTCACCGAACCCGCCTACCTGCTCGCCAAGTTTATGCCGCGGCGCCGCTAGCGGCGCCGCGGCAGGAGGTGAGGCCCGTTTAGTAGATGTCGTTGGCGGTGTTGTGGACGTTGAACTTACCGGTCGGGGTGATCACCCAGTCGCCGGTGATGCGGGCCTTTTCTTTGAGGGTCTGGGCGTCGTAGACGACGATGAAGGTCGGGGTGTCGACGTTGCCCCAGGCCGAGACCCAGAACTCGGTGCCGTCCTTGTTGA
>JALSJG010000118.1 GCA_026989475.1 Thermaceae bacterium
TTCTCCGCAAGGATCGCGTCGCCTTTGGCGTGCTCGACGAGCGGGGCGAGTGGATCGGGGCGGTGGAGCTTTACGAGATCGACGGCGAAAAAGCGACGCTCGGGATCATCCTCTCGGCCAAGGACCGCTGGGGGAAGGGGTACGGTCCCGCGGCGGTGCGGAAGGCCCTGGAATACGCCTTCCGGGAGCTTGGGCTTTTGCGCGTGGAGCTCCGCACCTTCCGCTGGAACGTACGCGCCCGCCGGGCCTTCGAGAAGGCGGGTTTTATCCTCGTCGGATACGCTCCCGCTCCCGGGGGCGAGGAAGACGCGGTGATGGCGATCACCCGGGCCGCTTGGGAGGCGGGGGCACATAAGATGGGGGCATGAGCGACCGCGCGTGCCTCAGCATCCACGCCCTACGTTTCTTGGCCATCGACGCGATCGAGAAGGCGGGGTCCGGGCACCCGGGGATGCCCCTGGGGGCGGCCCCGATGGCCTACGTGCTCTGGCACGACTTCCTCAAGCTTAACCCCAAGGACCCCGCCTGGCCCGACCGCGACCGCTTCGTGCTCTCGGCCGGCCACGGCTCGATGCTGCTCTATGCCCTTTTGCACCTCTCCGGCTTCGACCTTCCCATGGAGGAGCTCAAGCGCTTTCGGCAGTGGGGCTCGAAGACCCCGGGGCATCCGGAATATGGCCTTACCCGGGGGGTCGAGGTCACCACCGGGCCGCTGGGCCAGGGCTTTGGCACCGCGGTGGGGATGGCGCTCGCCGAGAAAAAGCTCGCCGCCGAGTTCAACCGCGAGGGCTTCCCGGTGGTGGACCACTGGACCTACGTGATCGCCTCCGACGGCGATCTGATGGAGGGGATGAGCGCCGAGGCCGCGAGCCTCGCGGGGACCTGGAAGCTCGGCAAGCTGATCGTGCTCTGGGACGACAACCGGGTTTCGATCGACGGCAGCACCGAGCTCGCCTTCGCCGAGGACGTGCTCTCCCGGTTCGCCGCCTACGGCTGGCAGGTGCTCCGGGTCGAGGACGGCGAGGACCTCGAGGCGATCCGGAACGCGGTCCGGCTCGCCCGCGAGGACACCACCCGGCCTAGCCTGATCGCGGTGCGCACCCACCTGGGCTACGGCAGCCCCTTGCAGGACGACCCCAGGGTCCACGGGGCCCCGCTCGGGGAAGAGGCGGCGCGAGCCACCCGCGAGCGGCTCGGCTGGCCCTACCCGCCCTTCGAGATTCCCCCCGAGGTCTACGCCGACTTCCAGGTGGTGGCCGACCGGGGCGCCGAGGCCCAGGAGGCCTGGGAAACTTTGCTCGAGAACTACGCCTGGAAGTACCCCGAGCTCGCCGCCGAGTTCGTCCGGCGGGTGCGGGAGGAAAAACTTCCCGAGGGGGTGCTCGAGGGCCTGGAGGAGGGCTTTGCCCTAGGGGAGAAACTCGCCACCCGGGCGGCGAGCGGCAAGGTCATCGCCCGGCTCGCCGAGCGGATCCCCGAGCTCCTGGGCGGGAGCGCCGACCTCACCCCCTCGAACAACACCCAGGCCCCCGGCATGGACGATTTCTCGCCGGAAAACCCCACCGGCCGCTACCTCCACTTCGGGGTGCGGGAGCACGCGATGGGGGCGATCTTAAACGGCCTCGTGTTGCACAAGGGCTACCTGCCCTACGGCGGCACTTTTCTGGTCTTTTCCGACTACATGCGCCCGGCGGTGCGGCTCGCTGCGCTGATGGGGATCCGTCCGATCTACATCTGGACCCATGACTCCATCGCCCTGGGCGAGGACGGCCCCACCCACCAACCGGTGGAACACCTCCCCGCGCTCCGGGCGATGCCGCACCTCGTCGTGATCCGGCCGGCCGACGCCTTCGAGGTCGCCTGGGCTTGGCGGGTGGCGCTCACCCACCAGGGAGGGCCGGTCGCCCTCGTGCTCACCCGGCAGAAGGTGGAGAACGTCACCGGGGAAAAGGCTGAGGGGCTTTTGCGGGGCGGGTACGTCCTCAGCGAGCCCGAGGGGGCGGTGGGGACGATCCTCGCCACCGGGTCCGAGGTGGCGCTCGCGGTGAGGGCTGCCCGCTTGCTCGCTGAGGAAGGCTACCCGGTGCGGGTGGTGAGCCTGCCCTCGTGGGAACTCTTCGAGGCCCAAGACGAGGATTACCGGCGCCGGGTGCTCGGCGAGCTTCCCCGGCTTGCGGTGGAAGCGGCGAGCCCCTTCGGCTGGGAGCGCTACGCCGACCGGGTGCTCGGGGTCACCGAGTTCGGCGCGAGCGCCCCCGGCGACGAGGTCTACGCCCGCTTTGGCTTCACCCCGGAGAACGTCGCGACGGAGATGAAGAAACTCCTCGGGGTATAGAATCGGGGCGTGAAAAAGCGCGTCGTCAGCGTCTCCTTGGGTTCCTCGCGGCGGAACCACAAGGCCGAGATCGAGATCCTCGGGCAGCGGATCGAGCTCGAGCGCATCGGCACCGACGGCGACTTCCAGCGGGCGATCCGGCTCATCGAGGAACTCGACGGCCAGGTGGACGCGATCGGACTCGGGGGCATCGACCTCTACCTGATCGCCGCCGGGCGGCGCTACGCGATCCGGGACGCCTTGAAGCTCGCCCGGGCGGCGAAGAAGACCCCGGTGGTGGACGGCTCCGGGCTCAAGGCGACGCTCGAGCGCCGGGCGGTCTTCGAGCTCGACGAGCGGCTTGGGTTTCGCGGCAAGACCGTGCTCATCCCCTCGGCGGTGGACCGCTTCGGCATGGCCGAGGCCTTCTACCTGGTGGGGGCGAAGACGCTCTACGGCGACTTCGTCTTCGCGCTCGGGATTCCGATTCTGCTCACCACCCCGGCCCAGCTCGCTCTTTTGGCCCGGCTTTTGCTCCCGGTCTTGACCAAGCTCCCCTTCAGCTGGCTCTACCCCACGGGAAAAAAGCAGGAGGAGCAAAAGCTCGACTGGCGGAGCCGGTACTTCGAGCGCGCCGACGTGATCGCGGGGGACTTCCTCTATATCCGCCGTCACCTGCCCCTTCGGGCCCGGGGCAAGATCGTGGTGGCGAACACGACGACCAAAGAGGACCTGGGGTTCTTAAAGGAGCGGGGGGTCAAGCTGCTCGCCACCA
>JALSJG010000119.1 GCA_026989475.1 Thermaceae bacterium
CGATCGGCTACATGGACGGCGAGGAGCGCTATCCCACCTTCTTCGCCTACCTCCAGCTCTTTTCCGCCGCCATGCTCACCTTCGTCGCCGCCGGGGACTTCTTCATCGCGCTGTTGGCCTGGGAGGTCATGGGGCTCATGAGTTACCTCCTGATCGGCTTCTTCTTCAAGAAGAAGCCGGCCCGGCAGGCGATGAAGAAGGCCTTCATCACCACCAAGTTCGCCGACCTCGGCTTCATGGCCGGCCTCTTTTGGCTCTACAAGGAGACCGGGAGCTTCAGCATCCCCGAGCTCGGGGTTCAGGCCGAGCATCTGGCCGCGGGGGTGGCGCTCGCCATCGGCCTCCTCTTCTTCCTTGCGGCGATGGGTAAAAGCGCCCAGTTCCCGCTCCACGTGTGGTTGCTCGACGCGATGGAGGGCCCGACCCCGGTGAGCGCCATGATCCACGCCGCCACCATGGTGGCCGCCGGCGTCTTCCTGATGGCGCGGTTTTACCCCGTGCTCGAGGCGGGAGGCGCCCTTCCCTACCTCGCCTGGATCGGCGCCATCACCGCCCTTTTCGCCGCCGTGCTCGGCGCCGCCTTCGCCGATGTGAAAAAGATCCTGGCCTGGAGCACGGTGAGTCAGCTCGGCTACATGTTCCTGGGGCTCGGCGTCTTCGGCTGGGCGGCGGCGATGTTCCACCTCCTGGCCCACGCCTTCTTTAAGGCCCTTTTGTTCCTGGGCTCGGGCTCGATGATCCACGGCGCCAAGACCCAGGACATCTTCGAGATGAACCGGCTCGCCCGGTACATGCCGATCACCTACGGCACCTTCCTGATCGGGGCGGCGGCGCTCATGGGGATTCCGCCCTTCGCGGGGTTTTGGTCCAAGGACCTGATCCTGCACGCGGCCCAGGAGCACGCGCCCTTCCTCTGGCTCCTGGGGCTTTTGGCCGCGTTCTTCACCGCCTTCTACACCACCCGACTGATCGTGATCGCCTTCCACCACCCGAGCCTCGAGTCGCCCTGGAAGAAGGCGCCCTGGAACCGGGGCTGCCCGGCCTTGAACCTGGGTCCCGAGGATTGCCCGCCGGGCCCCGCGCCGCCCAAGGACCACCATCCCCACGAGTCCGAGCCGGTGATGACCACCGCCCTCCTCGGGCTCGCCGCGTTGAGCCTGGTGGTGGGCTTTTGGGGCAGCCCGCTCTTTGGGCAAAAGCTCCTCCTCTTCGTCCATCTCCCGGAGGGCCCCGAGGTGCTGCCCGCGAGCAAGCTTTTTGGCGGGTACGTGCTCGGGACGCTGGTCGCGCTCGCCGGGCTCTTGCTCGCCGTTTTCCTCTACGCCAAGGATCCCCTCAGCCAGCGGCTTCCCGACCCGGTGGTGGCGGCGCTCCAGCGGCGGCTTTACCTCGACGAGTTCTACTACAGGGTCGTCGCCCGGATCGCCCAGTGGCCCACCAACCTGCTCTGGATCCTCGACACCTACGTGGTGGACTTCCTGGTGGACCTCGCCGCCTACGCCACCGGGGCGCTGGGGCAGGCGCTTCGCTGGCTGAATAGCGGCCGGGTCGCCACCTACGCCGCCTACGTGGTGCTGGGCGCGATCCTCTTGCTTCTGGGAGGTGTGCGGTGGTAAGCCTCTTGATCTTCGTCCCCTTCCTGGCGGCGCTGGTGATCGCGCTCTACCAGGACGAGGAGGCCGCCTTTGCCAAGCGCTTCGCCCTTGGGATCTCGGCGGTGCTCACCCTGCTTTCCCTCGCCCTTTACTTCCGCTACCCCGGCGAGGGCTTCGCCTTTGAGGAAAGGCTTTCCTGGATGCCGTTTCTGGGCGCGGGCTACCACGTTGCCCTGGACGGCATCGCCCTGCCCTTCGTGGTGCTGACCGCGCTTTTAACCGTGGTCAGCGTGCTCGCGAGCTGGCGGAAGAAGGACCGGGCGTTTTTCGCCCTTTTGCTCCTCCTCCAAGGTGCGCTCACCGGCGTCTTCGCCGCGCTCGATCTCCTCCTCTTCTTCGTCTTTTTCGAGATCGTGCTGGTGCCGATGTACTTCGTGATCGCGGTCTGGGGGTACGAGGAGCGCCGGTACGCGGCGGTGAAGTTCCTGCTTTACTCCCTCGTGGGATCGGTCCTGATGCTGGCCGCGATCCTAGGCACCGCCTACCTCGCGCGCCCCGAGCTCGGGAGGCTCACCTTCGATTACCTCGAGCTCCAAAAGGCGGCCCCGTACCTCGCCTCGCTTCCGGCGGCGGCCTGGCTTTTCTGGGGGTTTGCCCTGGCGTTTTTGATCAAGCTTCCGAGCGTGCCGCTCCACACCTGGCTTCCCCATGCCCACACCCAGGCGCCCACCGCCGGCTCGATCTTCCTCGCCGGGGTGCTTTTGAAGATGGGCGGCTACGGGTTGATTCGCTTTAACCTTGGGCTCTTCCCCGGCGAGCTTTCGCGCTTTTCCGCCGTGCTCGGGGTGCTCGCGCTCGTCTCGATCGTCTACGGCGCCTACGTCACCCTGGCCCAGCGGGACCTGAAGCGCCTGATCGCGAACTCCTCGGTGAACCACATGGGCTACGTGCTGCTCGGGATCGCCTCGATGACCGCGATCGGGCTCCACGGGGCGGTCTACCAGATGGTCGCCCACGGGCTGATCACCGGCCTGCTCTTTTTGATGGTGGGGCTCCTCTCGGAGCGCACCCACACCCGCGAGATCGGGGCGATGCGCGGCGTCTACGCCAGCATGCCGGTGCTCGGTGGGATCTTCTGGCTGGCCCTGCTCGGGGGCCTTGGCCTTCCCGGGCTCGCGGGGTTTTTGGGCGAGTTCCAGTCGCTCTGGGGCGCTTTCCTCTCGGAGACCACCCGCTGGATGGTTTGGTTTGCCCTGCTCGGGCTCTTGGTGCTGGTGGGGGCGATGCTCTGGACGGTGCAGCGGGTGCTCTTGGGGGAGAAGGAAAAGGACTACCCCGACCTCGAGCCCATCGAGCTCGCCGCCGCCGCGCCGCTCGTGGTGCTGGCGGTGGTCCTCGGTCTCGTTCCGGCGCTGCTCACGCCCTGGATTGACGGCGGAATCCAGCCGCTGCTGGCGTTCGTGAGGGGGCT
>JALSJG010000120.1 GCA_026989475.1 Thermaceae bacterium
TCGCTTTACGTCCTGGTCAACCCCGCCGACCCCGACGTCAGCCAGTACACCTTTGACTTCAAGAAAAAGCCCTACGTCATCCGCGCCAAGGACACCCTGAAGGCGCTCGGGGTGCCCCGGGGGCTCGCCGAGCGGGTGCTCTTTCGTCTCGAGCACGACGCCCCCCAGGCGGTGACCCGGGCGATCTTCGCCTGGGACGGGGGGATGGAGGTCTTTGACCTCGGCGTCGAGCTTCCGGTGGTGGACCTGAGAACCGGCCTCGTCGAGGCGCGCTACGGCGAGCCCTACGTCGCCCCGCTCCTTTTCGCCCTCGACGAGTACGAGCGCTACGGGGTGGTGCTCCTCGACCGGGAGCGCTGGCGGCTCTTTGAGGTCTTCATGAACCAGATCGCCGAGGTCGAGGACGCCTTCCGGGCGGTGGCCCCCGAGGAGTGGCGGCGGCTTTCCGAGTCCCGCCCGGCGGCCCCCCGCACCGTGGGCGGCTTCGCCGCCGCCGCCAGGGGCGGCACCGCGAAGGACAAGTTCGACCGCCGGTTGCTCGAGTGGACCCACCGCTTTTACAAAAACCGCGCCGGCGAGCTCGCCCGCTTTGTAGAAGCGCGGGGGATCGAGCGGATCTTGCTCCTGGGTCCGGAAGAGGACACCAAGTACTTCGCTACCTTCCTCCCCAAGGCTCTGGCCGCGAAGGTGATCGCCCACCTGCCGGCCCCCGACCATCCCCGCGCCGCCCCCGGCGAGGTATTGCTCCGGGTGCGGCCGGTGATTGAGCGGATCGAGCGGGAGGAGGAGCATAAGCTCTTAGACCGCATCCGCGAGGAGGGGATCTGGGGAGCGGACCGGGTGCTCGACGCTTTGATGATCGGTCGGGTCTACCTCTGGGTTCTCCCCTGGCACCTCGACGCCGGGGTGTACTTCTGCCCCGGGGAGCGCTTCGCCGCCGGGAGCGAAGAGGCCGCGAAGGCGGTCTGCGCGCGCCCCGAGCGGCGCCCCCTTAAAGACCTCGTCGCCGAGCTCGCCGAGGCCTACGGCGCCGGGATCGAGTTCGTTCGCGGCGAGGCGGAAGAAAGGCTTACCCGCGAGTTCGGCGGCATGGCCGGGCTCGTGCGCTGGTAAGGGAGGTGATGGAGGATGATGCGTTGGGATCCCTTCAAGGAGATCGAGGAGTTGCAGGAGCGGCTGGCCCAGGCGATGGCGATGCCCCGGGTCCGGCAAGGCGAGGGGCGCACCTTTGCCCCGCTGGTGGACGTCTTCGAGGACGAGGAAGGCCTCCACTTCGCCGTCTACCTTCCCGGGGTGGATCCCGCGAAGGTGGAGATCTCGGCCGAGGACGAGACCCTCACGGTCAAGGCCGAGCGGCCCTTTGAGCAAAAAGAGGGCGTGACCTGGCACCGGGTGGAGGGGCCCTACGGCACCTTCATCCGGAGCTTCGCGGTTCCCGCCACCTTCGACCTGGCCAAGGCCCGGGCCCGCTTCAAACACGGCGTGCTCTACCTCGACGTGCCGCGCGCCGAGGAGGCGAAGCCCAAGAAGATCGCGATCGAGGTGGAGGAGTAAGGGAGGGGGCCCTTAGGGCCCCTCCCTTTGGGGGGTGATGCGCGATGTTGATGGCGGTTTCCGAGTTCGAACGGCTCTTTCGCCAGGCGGCGTCTTTGGACATCGACAAGGACGACTTAAAGCGGGTCTCCGAGTTCTTGACCAGGAAGATCTACGACCTCTTGGTGGTGGCCGAGAAGAACGCGAAATATAACGCCCGGGACATTATCTACCGGCCGGACCTTCCCATCACCAAGGGTCTCGAGGAGACGATCCACGAGTTTGAGCGGATGGAAGTGGCGCTCAAGCTCGAGCCCGTCCTCGACCAGCTCGCGAAACTCCCGCCCCTCGATCTCGAGGTCGGCGACGACGTGCGGGAGGTTTTGCCGAAGCTCGCGGGCGCCTTGGTGGTGGCGCTCGCGCGGGTTCTGAAGGAGCTCGACCCGAACCTCAAAAACCCCCAGACCGAGCACTGGGAGCGGGCCGAGCGGGTCTTCGACCTTCTGCTTTAGGCTAGGGACGTGCAGGAAGCCGTCACCCGGTTGTACCGCCTCAGCATCCAGCTCGCCTTCAACATAGTGGTGGTGGTGCTGGTGCTGGGGCTTTTCGTCGGGGTGGCGCGGATCCTTCTCGGCCTCGGTCAGACCCTGGGCGGGCACAACCTGGCCGAGGCCTTCCAGCTTTTGATCTCGGACGCGCTCACCCTGGTGGTGGTGATCGAGCTGGTGCGCACCTTCGTCGACTACTTCGAGTGGCAGCGGGTGCGCATCCACGTGCTCCTGGACGCCGGCGCCGTCTTCGTGCTGCGGGAGCTCTTCATCGGGCTCCACAACCAGAAGATCGACGCGCTCGGGGTTTTGCTCTGGGCCGGCGGGGTGCTAGTCTTGGTGGCGGCCCGGACGCTTGCGCTCAAAGTGCAGCCGGAGGGACCGAGGCATGCGGGTTGAGGAAGCGGTGCTCCCCGGGGTGGGGCACAAGTTCACGCTCTATACCGCGAAGGGCGACCGGCTCGTGGTGGTGGTGCACCAGACCGGCCACCGCGAGCTCTACTTCTACCGGGGCGAGGAGGACGAGCCCGCCGCCGAGCTCGAGCTCACCGACGAGGAGGCTCGCGAGCTGGGGGCGATCCTGGCCGGGGTGATCTATCACCCCGAGGCCACCGGGGAGGTGAGCGCCCGGGTCAAGGAGCTGGTGCTCGAGTGGGTCAAGGTCGAGCCCGGGCATCCCTGCGCCCGACGGCGGCTTGAGGACTGGCTCGGTCGCGCTCCCGGGGTCCACGTCCTCGGGGTGCTCCGGGAGGACCAGGCGCTCTATCCCAACCCCCCCGGGGATCTCGTGCTCGAGGTCGGCGACACCCTGATCGTCGCGGGGTCCCGCACCGCCCTTGACCGGTTCAAGAAGGCAGGCTGCTAGGCCTTGGAAGCGGCGGGGATTCACCCATCGGTCGAGGCCTTCGCCCTGGCGGCGGCGCTGCTCGCGCTGGCCTCGGCGCTGGCCGGCTGGCTTCGCTTTCCCGCGCTGCCCTTTTACCTCGCCGCCGGCCTCCTGGCCTCGCCCTGGCTGCTCCCGGAGGCGCTCGAGCCCCTGCCCACCCTCGGGCTTTTGATGCTGCTTTTCTCGGTGGGGCTCGAGTTCGGCCCCGACCGCCTCGGCGAGCTCTCCAAGAAGGCGAGCCGGGCGGGGATGGTGGACGCGCTCGCGCTTCCCCTCGGGGCGCTCGTGGGGCTCGGGCTCGGCCTGGGTTTTCGGGAGGCGGTGCTTTTAGGCGGCGTGGTCTACATCTCAAGTAGCGCGGTGATCGCGAAGCTCATCGTGGATCTGAGGCGGGCCGCCGCCCCCGAGAGCGAGGTGGTGCTCGGCGTCCTCGTCTTCGAGGACCTCCTGATCGCGCTGGTCCTCGCCTTCTTCGGAGGACACGGAGGGGCAGAGGGGATCGCGGCGAGCATCTTCCTGGTGGCGCTTTACCTGCTCGCCGCCCGGCTCCTCGCGCCGAGGCTCGCGTCTTTGCTCGAGTCCGCAGGGGACGAGCCCGTTCTGCTCTTTGGCACCGCCTTCACCGTGGGGACGGCGCTGCTTTTCCACGCCCTGGGGGCGAGCGAGGGGGTGGGCGCCTTCCTCTCCGGGGTGATCGCCGCCGGGCTCGGGCTGAGGGACCGGATCGAGCGGCTCTTTGCCCCGGTCCGGGACCTGGCGGCGGCGCTTTTCTTCCTCGCGGTGGGGGCGGGAGCGCTCGAACTTCTCGGGGGGAAGCCGGGGCTCGTGATCGCCCTCGTCGCCTTTGCGCTGCTTGCCAAGCTGCCCCTCGACTACCTCGCCGGTCGGGTCGCCGGGCTTTCCCACCGGAGGAGCCTCCTCGCCGCCTTCTATCTCGTGCCCCGGGGCGAGTTCAACCTCGTGCTCGGGGCGCTCGCGCTCGCCGGCGGCGCCGCCCTGGTGGGGCAGGTGGCGGTCCTCCTCGTGCTTGTGAGCGTGCCGCTCGGCGCGGTGCTCTTCCGCTACGGGCCGGAGTGGACCCGGCGGTGATAGCCTGGACCCGATGGCGCGGCCCGAGGTGGTGGTGGGCTGGCTGCTCGGGGCCGACCTCCGGGACCCCGAGCTCCTCGCCGCCTACGAGCTCGCCCGCGAGCGGGTGCGCGAGCTGCTCGCCGAGGCCCTTCCCGAGTTCGAGTGGAAGAGCCCCTACGCCGAGCGCCGGGTGCACCTTCCCCGGGGCGGGCTGGACCCGGTGGGCCTCCTCGAGATGGGGGTGGACGAGAAGCTCCACCGCCGCTGGGATTTCGCGATCGTAATCGTTCCCAACGAGCTCATTCCCCGCCACCGCCCTTACGCCCTCGGGCTTTCCAGCCGGGCGCTCGAGGTGGCGGTGCTCTCGACCTCGCGGCTTTCCACCGGGGAGCGGCTGGTGGAGGAGATCACCGCCCTCGCGCTCCACTTCCTCGGGCACCTCTTCGGGCTCGAGCACGCCGGGGCCGGGCCGATGCGGCCGGTGCTCGAGCCGGGGGACCTCGTCCCCGAGCCCTACCGCCCCGGGGAAATCGCCCAGATCCGCGCCTACCTGAAGCGGGTGGTGATCACCCGGTTGGAGGAGGAGTCCGAGCGCTGGAACGCGGTGAGCTTCTACCTCGAGACCCTGCGCCAGGACCCGGGGAGCGTGTTCCGGCAGGTGCTCGAGCACGCTCCCTGGCGGCTTCCCCTCTACCTCGGCCGTTTCACCGCCGCCGCCGCGGTCTCCACCGTCTACCTGGTGATCACCTCGGACGCCTGGGCGCTGGCGGCGAGCCTGCCCCCGGCGGGGATCGTGGGTTTTACCCTGGTGGCCCTTCTCTTCTCGACGTTCTTCCTCTTCCACGGCCAGGATCTCGGGCGGCTCGGGCACGAGCGCACCTGGCGGGAACAGCTCGCCCGTACCCGGATCGTGCTCTTTTTAACCCTCG
This sequence comes from Thermaceae bacterium, assembly GCA_026989475.1. Lineage (GTDB taxonomy): Bacteria > Deinococcota > Deinococci > Deinococcales > Marinithermaceae > WFXV01. The sequence continues at coordinate 4,968 of JALSJG010000120.1, forward strand.
GGCTCGGCATGCTTTCGCTTTGGGCCCTGGTCTTCGCCCTCACCCTGGCGGCGGGAGCCGCGCTTCCCCGGTCGCTCCTCTTGCAATGGGCGGGCCGGGACGCGGTACTTCCCTTCGCGGGCTTCGCCGCCGCCCTCGGGGTGGTGGCGGCGGCGATGGGTGGCAACCTCGAGGAAGAAGCCGAGATCAAGGCCGAGCTCTTCATCGACGAGGAGGACTAAAGCGCCATCCCTTGAGAAGGCCCCCATTGAGTCCGCGGTTGGTCAGGCCTAGGAACAGGAGTTCCAGGCGATGGGAAAAGCACCGGATCTCGGCCGGACTCACGCCTCTACCCCCGGCGCGGGCCGACGTGAGGGTGGGTCCCGCCAAGCCCAGTTCCCTTTGAGACGTCCGCGGCCAGACTGGGAGCGGGCGGCCAGGTCGGTCTTGATGGGGTTCGCGATCCTCCCCACCGACAAAGGGGAGCGCGTTTCCCCTTAGGTTGCCCGGGTGCTCGAGCCCGACTCTGGTGGCCAAGTTCGACATGCGCAACAGCCCCATGGGCTGACTCCGGGCCAAGATGCGGGCGGTGTAGGAGAATCTCGGCTCGTAGCTCGTGGCCTGTAGCTTGTAGAGAGAACGTCGTCTACGGGCCACAAGCCACGGGCTACAAGCTACCTCGAATAGTTCGGGGCTTCCTTGGTGATCGTCACGTCGTGGGGGTGGCTCTCGATCAACCCGGCCATGGTAATCCGCACGAACCGGGTCTTTTCCCGGAAGGTCTCGATGTCCGGGCTTCCGGTGTAGCCCATCGCCGCCCGGAGCCCGCCGACGATCTGGAAGAGCACGTCGGCCACCGGCCCCTTGTAGGGGACCATGCCCTCGATCCCCTCGGGGACGAGCTTCTTCGCCTCCTCCTGGAAGTACCTCCCGGCCGAGCCCCGCTTCATCGCCCCGAGCGAGCCCATCCCCCGGTAGACCTTGTAGCGCCGGCCGTCCTTGATGACCTCCTCTCCCGGGGCTTCGTAGGTCCCGGCCAGCATGCTTCCGAGCATCACCGCATGCGCCCCGGCGGCGATCGCCTTGGCCACGTCGCCGGTGTACTTCACCCCCCCGTCGGCGATCACCGGCACGTCGGTGCCCTCGAGCCCCCGCACCGCCTCCATCACCGCGGTGATCTGGGGCACCCCCACGCCGGTGACCACCCGGGTGGTGCAGATCGAACCCGGCCCGATCCCCACCTTCACCGCGTCGGCTCCGGCCTCGGCGAGCGCCCGGGCGCCCTCGGCGGTGGCCACGTTCCCGCCGATCACCTCGACCGAAAAGCGCTCCTTCAGCGCCCGCACCGCCTCCAGCACCCCCTTGGAGTGGCCGTGGGCGCTATCCACCACCAAAACGTCCACCCCCGCCTCCACCAGGGCGGCGGCCCGCTCGAGGAGTTCCGGGCCCGGACCCACCGCCGCCCCCACGAGGAGGCGGCCCTCCCCGTCCTTGGCGGCGTTCGGGTACTGCCGGCGTTTGACGATGTCCTTGAGGGTGATCAGCCCCTTGAGCCGGCCTTCCCCGTCGACGAGCGGGAGCTTTTCGATCTTATGGGCCTTCAGGATCCGCTCGGCCTCCTCGAGCGTGGTACCCGGGGGCGCGGTGACCAGCCGCTCGATCGGGGTCATCACCTCGGTGACCGGCCGCGAAAGGTCCTCCTCGAAGCGCAGGTCACGGTTGGTCACGAGCCCGAGCAGCTTGCCGTGGAAGTCCACCACCGGGAGCCCGCCGATCTTGTACTCGGCGAAAAGCCGCTCGGCGTCCTCGAGCTTCGCGTTGGGGGGCAGGGTGATCGGATCGGTGACCATGCCCGCCTCGCTTCGCTTGACGCGGGCGACCATCTCGGCCTGCGCCTCGATGGGCAGGTTCTTGTGGATGACCCCGAGCCCCCCTTCCCGGGCCATGGCGATCGCCATCTTAGCCTCGGTGACGGTGTCCATGGCGGCCGAGAGGATGGGGATCGAGAGGCGGAGTTTCTTGGTGAGCCGGGTGGCGGTGTCCACCTCCCGGGGCAGCACCTCCGAGTAGTCCGGTACCAGCAGCACGTCGTCGAAGGTCAGGGCCTCGCCCAGGATCTTCGGCATATTGCGCAGATTATACGGGCTACTTTTTCCGCTTTTCGAGCGCCTCCAGCGGGGGCGGCAGGAAGTCCGACATCAGCCAGCGGTAAGCGAGGAAGTACCCCACGCCGTAGACCAGGATCTGGGCCCAAAGACCCTGGAGCCAGTCGAGTCCGGCGGCGATTCCCAAGGAGAGCAGCACCGAGATTCCGAAGACCAGCACGAAGGTCTTGGCCATCAGCTTCAAAACCTTGGGTAAGGTGAGCTTCCGGGCCTCGGCCGCGAGCTTTTTCTGCAGTTTTTTCGCTCTCCGCTTCTTCCCCACGCCCCGAATATACTGGCCTACGTGCGCGTCCTGCGACGCCCGGAGGAACTCGCCTCCGCGCTCCCAAAAAGCGGTGTGGGCTTCGTCCCCACCATGGGCTACCTCCACGCGGGGCACCTGGCCTTGGTGCGCCGGGCCCGGGCGGAAAATCCCTTCGTCGCGGTCTCGATTTTTGTGAACCCCCTGCAGTTCGGCCCCTCCGAGGACTACGACCGTTACCCCCGGGACGAGGCGAGGGACCTCGCGATGCTCGAGGCCGAGGAGGTGGATCTCGTCTTCCTGCCCACCCCCGAGGCCCTTTACCCCGAGGGCTTCGCCACCTACGTCGAGGTCACCGGACCCCTCGTCGAGCGCTTCGAAGGGGCGCACCGGCCCGGTCACTTTCGGGGGGTGACCACGGTGGTGGCCAAGCTCTTCCACCTCTTCCGGCCCGAGCGGGCCTACTTCGGGGAGAAGGACTACCAGCAGCTCGCGGTGATTCGTCGCATGGTGGGAGATCTCCACTTCCCCCTCGAGGTGGTGGGGGTGCCCACGGTGCGGGAGCCGGATGGACTCGCGCTTTCCTCCCGCAACGTCTACCTCACCCCCGAGCACCGCAAGGAGGCAACAAAGCTCTACCGGGCGCTCCTCGCGGCCCGGGAGGCGGCCCGGAGGGGAGCCCCGGTCGCCGAGGCCGAGGCCGCGGCGAAAGAAATCCTGGACACAATTCCGGACTTCCGCCTCGATTACTTTGCCATCGTGCATCCAGGCACACTGGAACCCCTTCGCGCGTGGGTTCCCGGCGCCCGGGCGATGGTCGCGGGTCGTTTTCCCGAGGTGCGGCTCATCGACAACCTGGAGGTCTACCCATGACCGTCTACGAGATGCTCGCCGAGATGGTCCGCCGCCGGGCCTCCGACGTCCACCTGCAGGCGGGGGCGCCGCCGATGATGCGGGTGGACGGCAAGCTGGTTCCCTTCGAGGAAAAGCGGCTCACCCCGGAGGCCACCGAGACGATCGCCAAGGCGCTTACCACCCCCGAGCAGTGGGACCGGTTCCTTAAGGAAAAGGAGCTCGACTTCGCCTACACCATCCCCAAGATCGCCCGCTTCCGCTGCAACCTGATGCGGCAGCGGGGCTCGGTGGGGATCGTGATGCGGGTGGTGCCGGGCGAGGTGCCGAGTTTCGAGGCCCTCGGGCTTCCGCGTCCCATCATGGAGGAGATCGCCGGAAAGGAGCGGGGGTTGGTGCTGGTCACCGGCCCTACCGGCTCGGGCAAGTCCACCACCCTTGCCTCCATCATCGACCACATCAACCAGAACTACGCGAAGAACATCATCACCATCGAAGATCCGATCGAGTACCTGCACAGCAACAAAAGAAGCCTCGTCATTCAGCGGGAGGTGGGCCTCGATACCAACTCCTTCTACGCGGGGCTTAAACGCGCGCTCAGGCAGGATCCGGACGTGATCCTGATCGGGGAGATGCGCGACCGGGAGACGGTGGAGGCCGCGATCCAGGCGGCCCAGACCGGCCACCTGGTCTTCTCCACCCTGCACACGCTGGACGCGGTTCGGACCATCAACCGCATCATTGATTTCTTCCCCCTTAACGAGCACCAGCAGATCCGGATCCTGCTCGCCGAGAGCCTGCTCGCGATCTTTTCCCAGCGCCTCCTCCCCCGGGCGAACGGCCAGGGCCGGGTGCTGGCGATGGAGATCCTGCTCGCCACCGAGCTGATCCGCGACTACATCAAGGATGAGAACAAGACGCCGCTCATCCGCGACGCCCTGGCCGAGGACAACGTTCGGGGAATGCAGACCTTTGACCAGCACCTGGTCAAGCTCTACCACGAGGGCTTGATCCGCCGCGAGGACGCGGTCGCCGCCGCCACCAGCCCGCACGAGTTCAAGCTGCTCCTCACCAAGGAACTCGGCGAAAGCGCGGGATAGCCGGTTAGTATGGCGGCGGAGGTTCGCCATGCTGGTGACCGGACTGGAGATCCTGAAAAAGGCGAGGGAAGAGGGCTACGGCGTCGGCGCCTTCAACACCAACAACATGGAGATCACCCAGGCCATCCTCGAGGCCAGCGAGGAAGAGCGTAGCCCGGTCATCCTCGCTTTCTCCGAGGGAGCGCTCAAGTACGGTGGGGAGTACCTGGTCTCCATGGCGCTCGAGATGGCCAGGCGCGTCCGCATCCCGGTGGCCCTCCATCTGGACCACGGCTCCTCCTACGAGATGGTCCTAAAGGCGCTTCGCCTCGGCTTCACCTCGGTAATGATCGATAAGTCGGGTGAGGACTTCGAGATCAACGTGCGCGAGACCCGGCGGGTGGTCGAAGCCGCCCACTCGGTAGGGGTGAGTGTGGAGGCGGAGATCGGCAAGCTTGCCGGCGTCGAGGAGCACGTGGCGGTGGACGAGAAGGACGCCCTCCTCACCAACCCCCGCGAGGCCCAGATTTTCGCCGAGAAGACGGGGATCGACTACCTGGCGGTGGCGATCGGCACCTCCCACGGCCCCTACAAGGGGAAGGGCCGGCCCTTCATCGACCACGAGCGGCTCAAGAAGATCGCCGAGCTGCTTCCTGGCATGCCGCTCGTGCTACATGGGGCTTCGGGGGTGCCGAAGGAGCTGGTGGAGAAGATCAACCGATATGGGGGAAAGATCGAGGGTGCCCAGGGCATCCACCCCGACGACATCCGGCTCGCGATCCAGGAGGGGATCAGCAAGATCAACACCGACACCGACCTCCGCCTCGCCTTTACCGCCGCGGTGCGCGAGGTGCTCGATACCGATCCCAAGGTCTACGACCCCAGGAAGATCCTGGGCCCCGCCCGTGAGGCGATGAAACGGGTCGTCAGGGAGCGGATTCGTCTCTTCGGCTCGGCAGGCAAGGCGTAACGGTTTAAAAGGGCGCGGATCGGAGGAGGCGACGATCCGCGCCGAACCCAGCCGTTTACCCTGAGGGCCCCGGGCAAATGAGGGGACGGCAGGGGTCCCGAACCCGGGGACCGGCTGGATCGGGGGCCCGGAGAGCCCCGAGCTCCCGATTCATCCCTACCGCCATCGTGTTCCGGAGGGGCAACGCCGCCTTTATGCGGCTTGGCGCGCCGGAGCTCGAGTTTGGTCGGGTATCGCAAGGACGGTCCTCGGGAGCCCTTGCGCGCCAAACCCGGGGCGTCGCCTGGCGTAAGATCCGGTTATGCATCCGGTCGAGTTCATCCGCGAGAAACGCGACGGCCGCGCCCACGCGCCGGAGGAGATCCGGGCCTGGATCGAGGCGATCGCCCAGGACCGGGTGCCCGACTACCAGGTGGCGGCCTGGCTGATGGCGGTCTACTTCCGGGGGATGACCCGGGAGGAGACCTTCGCCCTCACCGAGGCGATGGCGCACTCGGGCGAGGTCCTGGACCTCTCGGCGCTCGGCCCTACGGTGGACAAGCACTCCTCGGGCGGGGTCGGGGACAAGACGAGTTTGGTGGTGGCCCCGATCCTGGCGGCGGCGGGGGCGGTGGTGGCCAAGATGAGCGGGCGGGGCCTCGCCCACACCGGGGGGACGATCGACAAGCTCGAGTCCATCCCGGGTTTCCGCACCGAACTCGGCAAGGAAGCGTTTTTCCGCCAGGCCCGGGAGGTGGGGCTGGTGATCGCCGCGCAATCCGCGGATCTGGCCCCCGCCGACGGCAAGCTCTACGCCCTCAGGGACGTTACCGCCACGGTGGAGAGCGAGCCTTTGATCGCGAGCTCGATCATGTCCAAGAAGCTCGCCGCTGGCGCGCAGGCGATCGCGCTCGACGTCAAGGTGGGGAAGGGCGCCTTCTTGAAGACCCTGGAGGACGCCCGCTCCCTCGCCGGGCTGATGGTCGAGATCGGCGAGCGGGCAGGAAGACGGGTGGCGGCGGTGCTCAGCCAGATGGACGAGCCCCTCGGCCGGGCGGTGGGCAACGCGATCGAGGTGCAAGAGGCGATCGCGGCGCTTAGGGGTGAAGGGCCGGAGGACCTCACCGAGCTCGCGCTCGCCTTGGCCGAGGAAGGGCTTGCGCTCGTGGGCCTTCCCCCCGACCGGGCGCGGGAAGCGCTCGAAAGCGGCGCCGCCCTCGAGAAGTTCCGCGCCTTCGTCGCCGCCCAGGGGGGCGACCCCCGGGTGGTGGACGAACCCGAGCGGCTCGCCCTCGCCCCCGGGGTGGTCGAGGTCCGGGCCTGGGAGGACGGCGTGGTCGCCGAGCTCGACGCGCTCAAGGTGGGGCTCGCGGTGCTCCGGCTCGGCGGGGGCCGGGAGAAAAAGGGCGAGCCCATCGACCACGGGGTCGGGGTCTATTTGGAGAAGAAGATCGGCGACCGGGTGAAGAAGGGCGAGGTGCTCGCCCGCGTCTACCACCGGGAAAGGGGGCTTGCCGAGGCTAAGGCGCTCGTCGCCGAGGCCTACCGGATCGGGGAGGCGGCCGCGCCCCCGCCCCTCATCCTCGAGCGCGTCCGGGCGCGGTGATCCTTGACCCCGGCTCGGGGCGCGTGTCATGCTGGCGTGGGGGCCTATCGTGCCGCGCCGTATCAAGCTTCCTGCCCGCTACCAGGTTTTGATCACCCGCGCCGGGCGGGCCCCATTGAGTTTTGCTTTCTCCCCGCTCGCGCCGATCTTCCTCTTCCTCTCCTTGTTCCTTTGGGGCGGGTTCACTTTTTATCTTTACCGGACGGCTGAGCGCGCCCGGGTGCTCGAGGCCGAGGTGCGGGCGCTTTCGCACCAGGTTCGCGAGCTCTCCGGCGCCTTGGTGGAGAAGGATCGGGAGAACCGGGCGCTCGCCGAGAAGGCGGCCGAGATGCTCGAGCGGCTGGATGCCTTCGAGAGCGAGCTCAAGGCGCTCAGGAAGCGCGCCGGGCTCGAGGTGGAGGAAAAAAAAGCCCAAGATGAGCCCCTAGGGGCGGGCCGTCCCGCCGATACCGAAGAACTTTTCGCCGCCCTCGAGGCCCGCATCCAGGCGATGCAAAAGGAGCTCAAAGGCGAGGTGGCCCCGGCGCTCGACCGCACCCTGAAGCGCGAGGCCGCCACCCCGAGGGGCTGGCCGCTGAGGGTTCGGAGCTACGTCGCGAGCGGCTTCGGCGTGCGGAAAAACCCCTTCGGCCGCGGTTACGAGTTCCACGACGGCCTCGACCTCCCCGCCTGGTACGGCACCCGGATCTACGCCACCGCCCCCGGCCGGGTGGTGGAGGCGGGCTGGTCGAACATCTTCGGCCGCTACGTCAAGATCGACCACGGCTACGGCTACCAGACCCTCTACGGCCACATGTCGCGGATCGCGGTGCGCCGGGGGCAGTACGTAAAACGCGGTCAGGTCATCGGCTACGTGGGCTCCACCGGGCGCTCCACCGGCCCCCACGTCCACTACTCGGTCTACCTCCGCGGCCGGGCGGTGGACCCGAGGCCCTATCTCAGCTGGCGCGTGGCCGGCCGGTAAACTGGGAGGGCATGTTGGCGAGGAAGCGTCCTTCCGGCATCACCTTCATCGGCCCCGGCACCCGGATCGAGGGCAACCTCCACGCCGAAGGCGGGGTGCGGGTGGACGGCACCGTGCGTGGCTCGCTCTTCGTCGAGGGGGATCTCGAGGTCGCCCCCACCGGCCGCATCGAGGGCGAGGAGGTCCGGGCCCGGAACGTGATCATCAACGGCGAGGTTAAGGCCCGGGTGCTGGCCGAGGGCAAGCTCGTCCTCACCAAGACCGGCCGGCTCGAGGGCGATATCAGCGCGAAGGCGCTCGACATCGAGGCCGGCGCGGTCTTCGTGGGGCGGAGCGTGACCGGAGAGGTCCCCGCCCTGGAGGCCCCGGCTCACGAGGAGGGCTAATGGCGATCGAACGCCTCTTTCGCCGCCGGCGCACGCGCGGCGAGGGCCGGGAAGTGCCCGAGCTCTGGATCCGGTGTGAGAAGTGCGGCGCCCAGCTCTACAGGAAGGATCTCGAGCAAAACCTCGGGGTTTGCCCCCACTGCGGCCACCACCACCGGATCCCGGTCGAGGACTGGGTGAAGCTCCTCGCCGACGAGGGGAGCTTCGAGGCCACCACCGGGAAGATCCGGCCGGTGGACCCCCTCGGCTTTGTGGACACCGAGCCCTACCCCGAGCGGCTCGCCCGCTACCGGCAAAAGACCGGCCGCCCCGACGCGATCTACGGCGGTCGGGCCAGGATCGGCGGGGTGCCGAGCGTGCTCCTCGTCATGGACTACGCCTTCGCCGGGGGCTCGATGGGTTCGGTGGTGGGGGAGGAGATCGCCCGGGGGGCCGAGCTCGCGGCGGAGGAGGAGCGGGCGCTGGTGATCGTCACCGCCTCGGGCGGGGCCCGGATGCAGGAGGGGGCGCTCTCCCTGATGCAGATGGCGAAGACCACGATGGCGCTCGAGTTCCTCTTCCAAAAGCGGCTTCCCTACGTCTCCGTGCTCACCGACCCCACCACCGGCGGGGTGACCGCGAGCTTTGCCACCCTCGCCGACGTGATCTTCGCCGAGCCCGGGGCGCTCATCGGCTTCGCCGGACCCAGGGTGATCAAGCAGACGATCCGACAGGACCTCCCCGAGGGGTTCCAGCGCTCGGAGTT
>JALSJG010000121.1 GCA_026989475.1 Thermaceae bacterium
GCCTACCCCGGGATCAGCGCCGAGGAACGGGGCCAGGCCTGGGTGATCGCCCGCTCGATCCAGCGGATGAGCCGGCTCAAGGTTCCGACGGTGGCGGTGATCCTGGGCGAGGGGGGTTCCGGCGGGGCGCTCGCGATCGGCGTGGGGAACCGGGTCTTGATCATGGAGAACGCCTGGTACTCGGTGATCAGCCCCGAGTCCTGCGCCGCCATCCTCTGGCGCGACGCCAAGGAGGCCGAAAGGGCGGCGGCGGCCTTGAAGCTCACCGCCCGGGACCTGCTCGAGCTCAGGGTGGTGGACCGGATCGTCCCCGAGCCCGGGGGCGGGGCGCACCGGAACCCCGAGGGGGCCATCCGGGCCCTGAAGGAGGCGCTCGTCGAGGTGCTCGGTGAGCTCGAGGACCTGGACGCCGAGGCGCTTTGGTGGGACCGCTACCGGAAGTTCCGGGCGCTCGGGGCGTTTGCCGAAACCTGAAGGAACGTTCAGCGCTTCCAACCCGAACCTTTTTGGAAACGGCCTTAGCATGGAGGGGAAGGAGGTGAGGTGGTGAAACGTTTCCTTGCCCCGATTCTCTTCCTCTTCGCGCTGGCCTTCGCCGGGGCCAAGATCACGCCCCAGGGGATCGTGGTGAACCCGGTTCCCGGCGACCTCAGGGTCAAGGTCTGGGTGGACAAAGACCCCGGGAAGACCGGGAACGCCCGCTACCGGATCGGCGATCCCATCTACGTCTACGTATCGGTCACCCGGGAGGCCTACGTCTACCTCTTTGATGTCAAGCCGAACGGCGAGATCGACCTCTTCCTGCCGAACCCCTACGACCGCAACAACCGGCTCAGGGCCGGAGAAACCCGCCGCTTCCCCCCGCCCGGGGCCCGCTACCGCTTCACCATCGACGGGCCGCCGGGGGAGGAGCTGATCCTCGCGGTGGCGAGCCGCAGGCCGCTCACCTCGCGGGAGATCGGCGACCTGGAGCGCGGCGAGGTCAGGATCCGCGGGCTCAGGGCCCTTTCCCGGGCGCTCTCCATCGTGGTGGACCCCCTCCCGGGGGATGCCTGGGCGAGCGACTGGGCCCGCTTCCGGGTGGTGGGCGAGGGGGCTCCGCCCCCGCCGCCCGCGCCCCGAAACGCCACCCTGGACGTGCGGAGCGATCCCTCGAACGCCCAGGTCTACCTGGACGGCGACTACCTGGGCCGCACCCCGCTGATCGTCTCGGTGAGCCCCGGCCGGCACCAGGTCGAGGTGCGGAAGGCGGGCTACACTCCCTACCGCACGAGCGTGCGGGTGGCCGCGGGGGAGCGGGTCCGGGTCTTCGCCCGCCTGGTTCCCGAGGTGGTGTCCGGGCGGCTTGCGGTGCGCTCGGAGCCCGAGGGGGCGCGGGTCTACCTGGACGGGGCCTATCGCGGGCGGACGCCGATCGAGCTCGAGCTCGACCCCGGCACCTACGAGCTCCGGCTCGCCCTTCCCGGCTACGCCGAGTACCGCGAGCGGGTCCGGGTCCGCGCCGGCGAGACCACCTACGTCTACGCCCGGCTCGCGCCGGAGAAGGCGCGGCTCAGGGTCTACACCAACGTTCGCGCCCGGGTCTTCCTCGACGGCTACGAGCTCGGCTGGACGAAGGACGGGCGCTTTAGCGCCTCGGTCCGGGGCGGGCGGCGCTGGCTGGTGGTGATGGCGCCGGGGTACGTGCCTTATGTCGAGGAGGTGGTGCTCGAGCCCGGACAGGACGCGGTGATCCGGGTCCACCTCCGCCGGGTGCGCTACTGACCCCGGGTCTGTAGAAGGGGCCGCGCCCCGGGGCGCGGCCCCTTTTCGTACCCTGAAGACGTGGCGCTTCGCCTAGACCGCCTGCTCGCTTCCCAGGGGCCCTGGAGCCGGAAGGAGGCGAAAAAGCTCATCCGGGCCGGGCGGGTGCGGATCGGGGAGCGGGTGGCCCGCCGCCCGGAGGAGCGGGTGGACCCGGGTGCGACCCCGGTCTTCGTGGACGGCGCGCCGCTTGGCTACCGGGAGCACTGGCACCTGCTCGTCCACAAGCCCCCGGGGGTGCTCTCCGCCACCCGGGACCCCCGGGAGCCCACGGTGCGGGACCTCGTCCCCGAGGCGCTTTGGCGGGAGGCGTTCGGCCTCGCCGGCCGGCTCGATAAGGACGCCGAGGGGCTCTTGCTCCTCACCACCGACGGCACGCTCGCCCACCGCCTCACCCACCCCCGCTGGAAGGTGGAGAAGGTCTACGAGGTCGAGCTCGACGCGCCGGTGGGTGAGGCCGAGGTACGGGCCTTTGCGGCGGGCCTTTTGGAGTTCGCCCCGGCCGAGCTCGTTCCCCTTCCCGGCGCCCGTGCCCGGGTCACCCTCATGGAGGGCAAGCACCACCAGGTCAAGCGGATGTTCCGCGCGGTGGGCCGGCGGGTGCTCCGGCTCATCCGGGTGCAGCTCGGCCCCCTCGCGCTCGGCGACCTCGCCCCGGGGGCGGTCCGGCCCCT
>JALSJG010000122.1 GCA_026989475.1 Thermaceae bacterium
GCCGGCGGCCCGGACCGCGTTGGCCACCAGGTTGCGCAGAAGCTGCCGGAGCCGGTCGGGGTCGCCCACCGTCCAGACCGGCTTCTCGGGTAGCGCGGTGGCCACCCCGGGGAACTCCCGGGCGACGGCGCGGGCGACCTCCCGGAGGTCGAGGAGGTGGGGCTCGAGGGTGCGGGCAAGGTCGCCCCGGGCGAGGGCGAAGAGGTCCTCGGCAAGGCGCAAAAGGTGCCGGGCGCTTTCCCGGGCGGCGGCGAGCTCGCCGCGCTCGAGCTCAGCCAGCAGCACGCTCATCGGGGTGAAGAGCTCGTGGGCGACCTCGTCGAGGAACGCCCGCTCCCGTTCCCGCGCCGAGCGTAGCTCGGCGAGCAGCGCGTTGAACCGGTGGACGATGCGGGCGAGCTCGTCGTCGGGGCCGCGGTAGGGAATGGGCTCGAGGTTTTCCCACCCCCTTCGTTCGACCTCCCGGGCAGCGGCCTCGAGGGGGGCGCTCGCCGCCCGGGCCTGGAGGTAGACGAGCCCGCCCCCGAGCACGAGCCCGAGGAGGAGGAACGCCCCGAGCGTCCGGGCCGCCGCCCCCGCCGCTTCCTCGATGAACCCGGTCCCCTGGGCCACCGCGATCACGCCCACGCCGGCGTCGGCGTAGGCGGCGAGGAAACCCGTTCCCCGGTAGAGCCGGGGCTCCCGACCGGCACCAAGTACCGCCCCGGCGGGCACGCGGTAAAGGGGAGCAGGGGGCAGGACTGCTCGGCCCTGGTAGTCGTAGAGGGTGATCTCGGTGCCCCCGGTGGCGGCCACCCGGCCGGTCTCCCCCTGGCGGTAGAACGCCGCCACCCGGGCGGCGTCGAGGAGGAGCTGTTCCTCCAGGTGTCGCACCAGCCCCTGCCGGAGCACCAGGTAGGCCCCGAGGGCGCCAAGCCCCCATAGGAGCGCCCAGAGCAGACCGAAACGCAAGAGAAGCCGGGCGCCGAACCCAAGCCTCATTCCCTCGGCTCCAAGAGGGCATATCCCCGACCCCGCACGGTGCGGAGGTAGCCCCCGGCACCAATCTCGCCGAGCTTCGCCCGGAGCTTGGCGAGGTGCACCTCGAGCGCGTTCGACCTTGGCGCCGCTTCCTCCCAGACCGCATTGAGGATCTCTTCTTTCGAATACACCCGTCCCGGTCGCCGGGCGAGCAGGGCAGCGATCGCGAGCTCCCGGGGGGAGAGGGCGACCTCGGCCTCGCCGAGCCGGGCCCGGCCGGCCTCGAGATCAAGAACGAGTGCCCCTACCGCGAGCTGCTTGCCGGCGGCGTGGCGGCGGAGCAGGGCCTCGATGCGGGCGAGGAGCTCCTCGGGATGGAAGGGCTTTTCCAGATAGTCGTCGGCCCCCTCGCGGAGGAGGTGCACCTTGCGCTCGAGGTCGCGGGTTGCGGTCAGCACCAGGATGGGTAAGTCCTGGCTCGCCCGGATTCGACCGAGGATCTCGTCGCCGGTGAGGTCAGGGAGGCCGAGGTCGAGTACCACCAGGTCCGGCGGGTTTTCCCGCAGCGCTACCAGGCCACGAACCCCGTTCTCGGCGAGCCGGACCTCGTGCCCCGCCCGCTCCAGGATCCCGAGCAGGAGCTTTCCCAGCTCACGGTCGTCCTCGATCAGGAGGATGCGGGCCAAGGGGCACCTCCACGGGCCAGGAAAGTCCGTAGACCTCCTTTAGGGTACGTAGAAACGAAACCCGACCCTGGGGCAAAAAGAGCACCAGGTCGCCCTCGCCGGCGCGCCCCGGAAAGACCTCGACCCTTCGCCCCACCCGCACTACCACCGCCACCGGCTGTCCCGGCGCCAGGGGCCGGGCCGCGCGGGCGACGATGCCTTGCTCGGTCACCCGGGCCGCGAGGAATACGATCCGGAGATCGGGTGTGGTGACCCGAAGCTCGGCGCCGGGGCCAAGGGCGGGAATCCCGGGCAGCGGGAGGGCGAGCAGGGCCAGGGTGAGCATCCAGTGGGTCATCCCTTCCCAGTATGCGATAGCCGCGTCCGTCGGGGCTGAGTCTGGGATGAAGGCAGGCTCAGCTACGATGGAAGCGTGGTCCGGGTCAAGGTTTGCGGCGTTACCCGGGAGGAGGACGCCCGGATGCTCGAGGCCCTCGGGGTCCACGCGGTGGGCTTCGTCTTTGCCCCTTCCAAGCGGAGGATCGCCCCGGAGGAAGCGGCGCGGGTAGCGGCGGCGCTCGGGCCCTTCGTCACCCGGGTCGGGGTCTTTGTGGACGCGCCGGAGGACTGGGTGCTCGAGGTCGCCCGCGCGGTCCGGCTCGACGCCCTCCAGCTCCACGGCCAGGAGCCGCCGGAGGTGGCCCGGCGCCTTTCCCGCCACTACCCGGTGATCAAGGCCTTCCGGCTCAAAGGTCCCCCGCCCCCCGAGGTCTTCGCCTATCCCGCCGACGCCCTGCTCCTCGACGGCCCCCGCCCCGGCTCCGGCCGCACCTTCGACTGGTCCTGGCTCGCCGGCGTGCCCGATCCGGCCCGGGTGATCGTCGCCGGCGGGCTTGCCCCTGAAAACGTCTGCGGGTTGTTGCAGCGCTTTGCCCCGTATGCCGTGGACGTCTCTTCTGGGGTTGAGTCCAAACCCGGGGTAAAGGATCGCGATCGGGTCGAGGCTTTCCTCCGGGCTGTGGAAAGGTGTGGATAACCTGTGGACAACTTTGTGGAAAAGGCGAGAATGCACGTCTCCAAGGCAAATCTTCTCCTATGCATACCTGTGGATAAATGTGGGGAGATCACCTTGCAATGCGGCACCTCGCGGAACTAGATCACACCGCCGACGTGGGGTTTGTGGTA
>JALSJG010000123.1 GCA_026989475.1 Thermaceae bacterium
GGGTTCTTGCCCGAAGAAGTGCTCTTAAACGGCCCGGTGAAGCCCCCGCGCGTGCTGGCCGCGCTCGCTGGGGCCGGGGTTCCCTACCTCGGGGTGGACTCGATGGGGGAGCTCGAGCGCATCGCCCATCACCTCCCTGGCGCTCGAATTCTCCTCCGGGTCAACCCGGACCTCCCGGTCTCCACCCACCCCCACCTGGCCACCGGTAAGGGGGAAAGCCAGTTCGGCATGCTTCCGGACGCGATCCCGGAAGCGGCCCGCCGGGCGAGGGAACTCGGGCTCGAGCTCACGGGCCTCCACCTCCACCTGGGCTCGGCGCTTTCCCGCCCCGAGGACTTCGAGGCCGGATACCGCGTGATCGAGAAACTCCTCGACGCGCTGGGTCCGCTCCCGGTGGTGGACCTCGGGGGCGGCTTCGGCCTCGACCTCGACCTGGAGGGCCTTTCCCCCCGAGTAGGCGCCTTCCAAAAGCGCGCGGGCGAGGTGTGGCTCGAGCCCGGGCGCTTCCTCGTCGCCCGCGCCGGGGTCCTCGTCACCCGGGTCTGGGGCGAAAAGCAAACCCGCCGCCGCTACCTCCTCCTCGACGCGGGCATGAGCCACTTCCTGCGCCCCGCCCTCTACGGCGCCCGGCCGCCGGTCCTCCCCCTCTACGAGGCGGGAGAAGAAGCGGTGTACGACCTCGCCGGCCCCGCCTGCGAGTCCACCGACGTGCTCGCCCGGGACGTCCGGCTCCCGGTGCCCAGGGAAGGGGACGCGCTCGCCCTCCTCGAAGCCGGCGCGTACGGATCCTCAATGGCGAGCCCCTACCTCGACACCCCCCACCCCGCGGAATACGTCTGGGACGGGGAAGGCTGGCACCTCATCCGGGAACGCGGGCGGTACCCCGAGCGCTTTTCCGGCGAGCGGCTCTAACCGCTACCCTGGACCCAGGGAATGTTCGAGGCCCCCTGGGTCCTTTCGCTTTTGCCCCTGGCGCTCTTCGCGCGGGGCTGGCTCCGGCGGTTCGCGGTAGCCCTGCTCCTGCTCGCCGCCGCCGGGCCCGCGCCGCCCCTTTCCCCGGGCCTCACCGTGGTCCTCCTCGACCAAAGCCCCTCGGCGCGGGATGCTACCCGGGAAGCCGTCCGCGTCCTCCGGGTCGAGGGGCCGGTCCGCTACCTGGCCTTCGCCGAACGGGCCGAGTGGGTCCAAAACCCCCACGCCCGTCCCCGCCTGGGCGAGGCCACCGACCTCGCCGCCGCCTTCGAGGCCGCCCGCGCCGCCGGCCCCGCGCGCGTCCTCCTGCTCTCGGACGGGCTCTTTAACCCCGCCCCGCCGCCGGCGCCGGTCTACGCCTTCCCCCTCGAGCCGGCCCCTCACGCCGCCCTCACCGGCCTCCTCACCCCGCCCTTCCCCACCTACGGGGAAGAGGTCGAGGTCCGGGCGAGGGTCTTCCTCACCCACCCCGCCGAGGCCACCCTCCGTTTCGAGGCCGGCGGCCAAAAGGCCGAGGTCCGGCGGGAGCTCCCGGCGGGAACGAGCAGCGTGGGCTTTCGCTTCACCCTCGCAGCTCCCACCCCGCTCCGGGTCACCCTGGAAACCCCCTTCGGCCGCGACACCCTCAAAACCCGGGTCACCCCCGCCGGGAGGGAGGAGGTGCTGGTCCTCGGTGACCCCTCCGCCGCCCGATACCTGAAAGCCCAGGGCTTTTCCGTCACCGAGGCCGGGCGCCTTCCCCAAACCCTGCCCCGGGTGGTGGTCGTGGGTGCCTCCGCCGAGACCCTCGGTCCCCTCGCCCCCGAACGGCTGCGAAAGCACCTGGAGGAGGGCGGCGGGCTGCTTTTCACCACCACCCCAAAGGGGCTTTTCTTCGGGGACTGGCACCGCGCCTTCGCCGACCTCCCCCTAAGACCGAAGCCCGACCAGGGGGCGGCCTTCGTGCTGGTGCTCGACGTCTCGGGCTCGATGGCGGGGGAGAAGCTCGCCCGGGCGGTGGAAGGAGCCAAGGCCGCCCTCGCCGCCGCTCGCGAGGAAGACGTGATCGGCCTCCTGGTCTTCAACGAGCAGCCCCGCTGGCTGGTGCCCCCCGCTCCCGCCAGCTACCGCCAGCGGCGCCTGGCCGAGGAACGGCTCGACGCCCTTCGGGCCGGGGGCGGCACCCAACTCGCGCCGGCGCTTCGCGCCGCCCGGGAGGCACTGGCCGGCCAGGACGCCGCCCCCAAGGCGGTGCTGGTGGTTACCGACGGCGCCACCGGCGGCAAGGAGGCGGCTCTCTCCGAGGCGGCGGCCGCCGCCCGCGAGGGCGTCCAGATCCACGTGCTTGCCCTCGGAGCCGACGCCGACCGGGCGTTCCTGCAAGCGCTCGCCGATCGGGGGCAGGGCCGCTACGCCGAGGCCGACCCCGCCGCCCTCGCCCGGGCGATCGCCGAGGCCGCCCGGGAGGCCTTCCGGGCCCAGGCCGAACGGGGCCGCTACCCCCTCACCCTCGTGCCTGGCCCCCTGACCCGGGAGCTCGCTCCCCCACCCCCGGCCACCCGGCTCCTTCCCGCAGAAAAGAAGCCCTGGGCCAAAGCCCTTTTAAAAAGCGGCGCGCTCGACGTGCTGGCCGTGGGCGAGCGGGGCTACGGGCGGGTAGCGGCGCTCGCCCTCGACCTCGGGCACGACCTCAAGGACTGGCCGGAGACTCCCCGCCTCCTCGCCCGGCTCGTCCGCTGGCTTTCCGACACCCCCGCCCGGCCCCGGGTCTTCCTCTACCGGGACCGGCTCACGGTGATGGGCCGCTTTCGGGAAGACCTCTGGCTCCGCACCGACGGCGAGGAGCTCCCCCTGGCCCCGGTCGCCCCCTTCCGCTACGAAACCCGCGTCCCCCCGGGAAGCGGAGACCTGCTCGTCTTCGAGGGGAGCCGGCTCCGCTTCCGCGTCCCCCGGAAGACCTCCCCGGAATGGCCCTCCGAAGAGGGGCGGGGGGTGCTCGAGCACCTGGCGGAGGCCTCGGGCGGGGCCTTGCTCGA
>JALSJG010000124.1 GCA_026989475.1 Thermaceae bacterium
CTCGGCTACGGCATTGCCCGCGGGGCGGATTTGCGGCTTTTCGCCCTGGACCGGGGCACGCTCGATACCCAAGCGGCCCGGGAGGCGATCCGAGCCCTGCCCGAGGGGCCGGAGCGGGAGGCGCTCCTTGCCGGGAAGGGGAAAGCGCCCTCGGCCCCCCTCCTCCTTGCCGCCGGGGAGCCTGCCCGGGCGCTCGCCTTCGATGGTCAAAGCGGTGCGGCAAACGAGGGGATCGGGATCGGGGGCGACCCCTGGAGCGCGGTCTACCGGGAGGCCCTTGGGAGCCGTCCCTTGGTCCCGAGCGCGCGGGAGCTCGAGCTCACCTTCGCGCTCGCCCTCTCCCGGGACCTCCTCGCCCGTCCCTTTCCCGCCCTTACCCAGCTCGTTGGGAGTCCGCCGCTACGCTTCCTCTACCTGGGGGTTTTCCTCGTCCTTTTCCTGCATGCCCTTTGGACCTTGCTCCGCGGGGAGCCGCGGCCCCCGGGGGCAGCGGTCTACCTGCTTTCGGCGCTTTTGCCCGGGCTTTTTTGGTTCGCCTGGGGGGTGGGCCTCCTGCTCTTTGCCCTCGCGCTCGGGGGCGCCTGGGCGGCCTGGACGGGACGCGGTGAGGGGCTCGTTCTCCTCGCCGGGGCCTATCTCTTGAACCTGGCGGGGCTTGCCCTCGCCCTTCGCGGGGGGCGCCGGTGATCCTGCCCGCGCTGCCCACCCCCATGGACCCCTCCGGTCGCCCCGACTGGGGGGCCTACCAGGCGGTGATGGACCGGCTCGCCCCCGAGGTGGACGGGTTCTTGGTCTTCGGCTCGAACGGCGAGGCCCCCCTGCTCCTCCCCGAGGAGCGCCGGGCGGGGCTTGCCCGGATCCGCCCCCCGAAGCCCTTCCTCGTCGGCGTGGGGGATGAGAGCACCCCCCAGGCCCTTTACCACCAGGAAGCGGCCCGGGACGCGGGGGCGATCGCCGGCCTCGCCTACCTGCCGCGCTTTTTCTTCGCCGCCCTGGACGAATCCGCCGCCCTTCGCTACTTCGAGGCCCTCGCCCGGGTGCACCCGGTCTTCGTCTACCACGTGCCGAGCCTCACCCGCACCGAGCTCCCCCTTCCCTGGGTCAAGCGCCTCGCCGAGGTGCCGGGGGTCCAGGGGATCAAGGACTCAAGCGGCGAGCTCGCGCGCTTCGCCTACTACCAGGCGGAGGGCATCCAGCTTCGGGTCTTCACCGGGAGCGCGGTCGTCTTCCTGGCGAGCCTCCTCCACGGCGCCGAGGGGGGCATCCTGGCCGCGGCCAACCTGGTGCCCCGTCTCGTGCGCGGGATCTTCGAGGCCTACCGCCGGGGGGACCTGGCTGAGGCGGTGCGGCTTCAAAACCGGCTCGACCCCCTGGCCCGGATGCTCGGGGCCGGGGGCGTGGTGCTTTTGAAGCAGGCGATGCGCCACCTCGGCTTCCCGGTAGGGGCGCCGAGGCCCCCGCTTCCCGAGGAGAGCCCGCTTTGGCCGCGGTTCCTGCCCCTTTTGGAGGCGGCGCGGGAGGACGGCCTCACCCCCTAGCCCAGCCCTAAAATGGGGCGGATGGAGGCAGGGATGAAGGTACGGGTCTGGCTTTTGGGGGCGGCGGTTCTTTTCTTGATGGCGGCCTGCGCTCCGATGGGTCGCCAGGTGGCGCTGCCGGCGGCCCGTTTGGTGGGCGTAGAACTGGTAGCGATCGACCCCTTTGCCGATCGTTTTGCGCTTGATCTTGAGCTCGAGCTCCTAAACCCTAACGCGTTCGATCTGCCGCTGCTCGCAAGCGAGCTCAAGGTAAAGCTCGGGGATCTACGCACCTCGGCTGAGCTCCCGGCGATGACCCTTCCCGCAGGGGAAAAGGCGCGGGCCTCGCTACGGGTCGAGACCACCCTCGCGCGGTCGGCGGCGACCGCGGCCGATTTGCTTGCCGGAAAGACCCTGCCCTTATGGATCGGGGGCAGGCTCCGGGTAGAAGCCCTGGGTCAGGGGATCTGGCTCGGCCCTTACACCTTGCTCGAAGATCGGGTGAAGCTCGAGCTCGCCCTCCGGCCGCCCCGGGTCACCCCCCTCTCGGCCCAGGTGCGGCTGGGTTTTGGCGCCCTCGAGTTTCGGGTCCGCTACCGGGCGGAAAATCCCCTGCCGGTGGGCTTTTTGCTCGAAGGTGACCTCGTTGCCGAGCTAGGGGGTGTGCGGCTCGGCGAGGCTCCGATCGCGCTCCGGCTTCCCCCGGCGGGGGAGGAGGCGGGCGCCTTCGTGCTCCGGGTGCCCCTCTCGGCGGTACCCGGGGCTGCCCGATCCCTTACCGGTGGAGTTCCTTTCGGGCTCCGGGGAACGGTGCGGCTAGCGGTACCCGGGGTGCTGGAACGCACCTTCGCGCTCGAGCTCGCGGGAACGGTGCATTGAGCGGATCGCGGTTCGACCGCCTCGGAGGGTTCTTCCAGCGGTACGGTCACCGGTTGTATCCCCGCTGGGTCCGGCGCAGTTTCCATACGTTCGTTACCCGGCTCCCGGGCGGTGCCCGCGTCCTGGACCTGGGTGGGGGGACCGGGCTGTTGGCGAGCTGGGCTCGGTCGTCGCGGCCCGACCTCGAGCTCTGGGTCGCCGATCCCTCGGAGGGGATGCTCGCTTACGTTGAGGATGGGATTCGCGCCGTGCGGGCCCGGGCCGAGGCGCTTCCCTTCGAGGACGGCTACTTCCACGCGGTGGCCATCGGCGAGGCCCTCCACCATTTCGAGGATGTGGGGCGGGCGCTCGATGGGGTCGCCCGGGTGCTCGTCCCCTCCGGCAAGGTCTGGGTCTACGACTACGACCCCCGGCCGCTCCCCGGGCGGGTGGTGCGGTTTTTGGAGCGGCTTTGGGGCGAGCCGGCGAGCTTCCTTCCTCCAAATCGCCTGCAAGCGATGCTGGAGGAGCGGGGCTTCCGATCCCACGTCCGGCTCCGGGGCTTTCGCTACGTCTTGGTCGCCGAGCTTAAGGAGAAGGCCTCCGGCAGGAGCTCGCCGAGCGTGTAGCGGCGCTCCTCGCCGCGGTCGTTGACGCAGAGGATCGGGGTCTCGGGAGCCGCGAACTCGGCCAGCACCTGGCGGCAGGCGCCGCAAGGGGGCGCAGGGGGCGAGGAGCTCGTAAAGACCACGACCTCCGCGATCGCCCGCTCGCCCGCGGTGACCATCGCCCCCACCGCGATCTGCTCGGCGCAGCGGGTGAGGGGAAAGGCGCCGTTTTCCACGTTGGCGCCGCTATAGATCTTACCGCCAGGCGTTCGGATGGCGGCCCCTACGGGAAAGTGCGAGTAGGGGGCGTAGGCGTTTTGCTGGGCGCGTTTCGCCGCCTCAATCAGCTTCCTCTTCATCGGTTGCTTCCTCCGCGGGCGCGGGCTCGGCGCGAACCAGCTCGACCTTCCGCTCGTCCGCTTCGGTGACGAGAAAACGCCAGCCGCCGTACTCGAGCACCTCCCCCTCTTTCGGGATGTAGCCGAAGCGGTCGTAGAGGAAGCCCGAGAGGGTCTCGTACTCCCCCTCGGGGAACTCGATCCCGAGTACGTCGGCGACGTCGTCCAGCGGGGTCTGGGCGTCGATCAGGTAGGCACCGCCGGCGAGCGGCTGGATCGCCTGCTCGAGCTCGTCGGTTTCGTCGTAGATCTCGCCCACGATCTCCTCGATGATGTCCTCGAGCGTCACCAGCCCGGCGGTACCCCCGAACTCGTCCACCACGATCGCCATGTGAATCTTCCGCCGCCGGAGCTCGAGGAGGAGGTTCCAGACCGGCATGCTCTCGGGCACAAAGTAGGGGTCGTGGGCCAGCGCCCCCACCCGCACCTCGTCGAGCCTGCCGTCGTCCACGTAGTCAAGCAGGTCCTTGACCAGGGCGATCCCCACCACTTGGTCGATGTTCTCCTGGTAGACCGGGTAGCGGGAGAAGCGGTGTTCCCGCACCAGGTCCAAAAACTCCCGGAGGCTCGCGTCGGATCGGATCGCCACCATCTCGACCCGGGGGACCATGATCTCCTTGACCTGGGTCTCGCCGAGCTCGAGGACGCCCTGGATCATGTCCTCCTCGGCCTCCTCGATCGCCCCCGAGCGCTCGGCGCCGGCCAGGATCATGCGGAGCTCGTTCTCGGTGACGAGCGGCTCGTTCCGGGGCTCGAGCCCAAGCGACCGGAGGATCAGGGTCGAGGCCCAGGTAAAGAACCGGCCGACGGGGTAGAGAAGGACCGAGAGCCAGTAGATCGGGCCCACCACGATCCTCGCGAGCCGGTCGGCGTGGTGGACCGCCAGCGACTTCGGGGTGATCTCGCCGAAGAAGAGCACGAGGAAGGTCATCACCCCGGTCGCGATCCCCACCCCGGCGGAGCCGAAGGCCTTGGTGGCGAGGTCGGTGACCAGCGCGGTGGCGGCGATGTTCACCAGGTTGTTGCCCACCAGGATCGTGGTCAAAAACCGGGTGATGTCGCGCTCGAGCAGGCTAAACGGCCCCTTGCCCCCTTCGGCTTCGGCGAGCTCCTTGACCTTCCAGGGCCAGAGCGTGGTGATCGCGGTCTCCGAGGCCGAGAAAAAGCTGGAAAGGGCGAAGAGCACAACGAGCAGCAGGTACTCGCCGGGGTGGGTCGGCGCACCCGTGGCGGCGAACGCCGGGGCCGCGAGTAAGACTAGAGGGGCCAGGAGCTTTCTCGGGGAACTTGGAGGGTGCTCGTTGGCCATCTTCACCTCGCGAGGATGAGCAGGAGGATCCGGGGCAGGAAGAGATAGACGCCCACGAGCAGGGCGACCAGGCTTGCCACCAGCACCGCGGCGGCGGCAACGTCCTTCGCTGCCTTGGCCAGGGGGTGGGGGTTGGGAACGTAGAGGTCGAGGGCGACCTCGAGCGCGGTGTTCATGAGCTCGAATCCCAGCACCAGTGCGATCGCGAGCAGGATCGGGACCAGGTCGATGCCGAGCCCGAGCCCGAACAGCACGGCAAGCGCCCCGATCGTCACCTCGATCCGGAAGTTCGGCTCCCGCCGCCAGGCGTAGCGGAGTCCATCGAAAGCGAAGCTGAAGCTCTCCTTGAGCCCGCTGGGGTTTAGATCTCGCGAATCCTTTCCTGTACCCGTTGAAAGCCTCGCCATTCCTCCTCCGTGGTGTGGTCGTGGCCCAAAAGGTGCCAAAGCCCGTGGGCCGCGAGGCTCCAGACCTCGGGCCAAAGCCCGTGACCGGCCGCTTCCCCCTGGCGCCGGGCGGTTTCCAGGCTGATCACGATGTCCCCAAGATGCGGGGGCATGAAGGGATCCCCCGGCTCGTAGGTGGGGAAACTGAGCACGTCGGTGGCGGCGTCCTCCCCCCAGTGCTCGCGTTTTAGCGCCTGGATCCGCTCGTCGCCGGTGAGGACGACGGTGACCGCCCGATCGCCCGCTCCGAGCTCCTCCATGAGCGCCTCGAGCTTGGCCTCGAGCTCGGCGAGCCGCTCGGGGTCCACCGGAACCTCCGCGACCAGGTCAACCACCGCGGGTCTGGGCCTCCTCGTAGGCCCGGATGATGCGGGCCACCAGGGGGTGTCGCACCACGTCGGCCTCGCTGAAGTAGACGAAGGCGATCCCCTCGATCCCCTTCAAGATCTTCTCGGCTTCAATAAGCCCCGACTTCGCCGCCTTGGGCAGGTCGATCTGGGTGACGTCGCCGGTGATCACCACCTTGGAGTTGAAGCCCATGCGGGTCAGGAACATCTTCATCTGCTCGGGGGTGGTGTTCTGGGCCTCGTCCAAGATGATGAAGGCGTCGTTCAACGTGCGCCCCCGCATGAAGGCGAGCGGGGCCACCTCGATCACCCCCGACTGCAGGTAGTTTTCGAAGCGGTCGGGGTCGATCATGTCGAAAAGCGCGTCGTAAAGTGGACGCAAGTAAGGATCCACCTTGGCCTGGATGTCCCCGGGCAAAAAACCAAGCCGCTCGCCGGCCTCCACCGCCGGCCGGGTGAGCACGATCCGCTTGATGTGCCGGGCCTTGAGGGCGGCCACCGCCATCGCCACCGCCAGGTAGGTCTTGCCGGTGCCGGCGGGGCCGATCCCGAAGGTGATGTCGTGCGCCGCGATCGCCTCGACGTAGCGGCGCTGGCCCGGGGTCTTGGGGCGGAGGCGGCGGGGGAGGACGAGGCCTCCGGGCCGGGCCTCGGTCTCCTGGACCAGGCTCTTACCCTCCGTCGCGAGCTCCACCGCCCGCTCGAGGGTGGGCGCGTCGAGCTCGGCTCCCTGGCGGACCAGGGCGAGGAGGTCCTTCAATACCTGCTCCGCCAGGGTGACCTCCTCCAGGGACCCGAGGATCTTGATCTCGTTGCCTCGGGCCACGATCCGCGCCCCGAGCCGCTCTTTGAGCGCCCGGAGCCAGACGTCCCCCCGTCCGAGAAGGGCCATCGCCTCTTCCGGGCCGCGGATCTTGACTACCGCTTCGGCTTCCACCGACGACGGACCCTCGGCTCGGAGAGGATTTCGTGCCATACGATCCCTTCCAGAATACCACCGCGGTGAAGATCGAGCCGCAGCTTCCGCGCCGCCCGCTCAGATCTGCGCTCAGGCGGTGGGGAGGGGGGCGTCGGTTCGGGTTCCGCCCGGGGCATCACCGGAACCGGCTGGACCTCGGTCTTTGCCCGCTCCGGTTCGGGCATCGCGGCAGGCGGTCGGACCTCGCTCTCGACGGGGGGTTCTTCCAGCTCGATCTCCAAGAGGGGGGCTTCGCCGGACCCCCGCAAGAGGCCTCTGAGTATGGGGCCCACCACGAAGACGAGTAAGAAGAGGAGTCCGAGAAGATCGTCCAAGCTCAAGGCGTTATTCCTCCTCGCCTTCCTTGGCCGCCCGGCTGATCGACTCCCGCATGTCGGTGTCGGCCTCGATGTTCTTCATCTGGTAGTAGTCCATCACCCCAAGCCGCCCCGCCTTGAGCGCCTCGGCCAGCGCCAGGGGGACCTGGGCCTGGGCCTCCACGAGCTTCGCCCGCATCTCCTCGACCTTGGCCCGCATCTCCTGCTCGGCGGCGACGGCCATCGCCCGGCGCTTTTCCGCCTGGGCCTGGGCGATCTTCTTGTCCGCCTCGGCCTGGTCGATCTGGAGCTGGGCGCCGATGTTCTTGCCCACATCCACGTCGGCGATGTCCACCGAGAGGATCTCGAAGGCGGTGCCGGCGTCGAGCCCCTTGTCGAGCACCACCTTGGAGATGAGGTCGGGGTTTTCGAGCACGTCCTTGTGGCTAGCCGCGGAGCCGATCGTGGTCACGATCCCCTCGCCGACCCGGGCGATGATCGTCTCCTCCCCGGCGCCGCCCACCAGCCGGTCGATGTTGGCCCGCACGGTGATCCGGGCCACCGCGATCAGCTGAATGCCGTCCTTGGCCACGGCGGCGATCCGGGGGGTCTCGATCACCTTGGGGTTCACCGAGACCTGCACCGCCTCGAGCACGTCCCGGCCGGCAAGGTCGATGGCCGCCGCCCGGTCGAAGCTGAGGTCGATCCCCGCCTTCTGGGCGGCGATCAACGCGTCCACCACCCGATCGACGTTGCCGCCCGCCAGGTAGTGGGCCTCGAGCTTTTCGAGCGGTACCTCGAGCCCGGCCTTGGTCGCCTTGATCAAGGGGTAGATGATCCGGGCGGGCGGCACCCGGCGGAGCCGCATGGCGATCAGGGTGATGAGCGGCACCCGAACGCCGGCGGCCCAGGCCGAGATCCAAAGCCCTACCGGAATCACGCTGAAGAGGACGAAGAGCGCGATGAGTACGAGACCGGCGATGATGACTAGGGTCAGGTCCATCTATTCCTCCTTTCGAACCACCACGCGCACGCCCTCCACGCGGACGACGCGCACGGTGCTGCCTTTCTCGATGAACTCCCCTTCGGCCACCACGTCCACCTTGCGCTCGCCGAACTGGGCCACCCCGGCCGGGCGCAAGGGGGTGAGCGCCTTTCCAATCGCCCCTTCGAGGGGGCGGAGCTTTGCTTCGGGGGGCGCTTCTCCGGCGATCGCCGACTCCAGGACCAGCGCCCGCCCCGTCCGTGTACGGGGCAGGAGGCGCACCGCGAGAAGGAGCCCCGCGGCGACGATCAGCACGGCCAAGGAGGCTACGTAGAGGGTCTGGTCGCCGAAGGTGAAGTAGATCGAGGCGAGAATGGCGGCGATGCCCCCGATCCCCGCGACACCGAAGCCGGGAATGACGAAGATCTCGGCGAGCAGTAGCAGGACCCCGCCCAAAAAGAGCAGGACCTCGAGCACCCCGCTCATCCCCGCCAGGTAGCCCCCGAGGAAGTAAAGCGAGAGGGCGACCAGACCGATCGTACCGGGAAGCCCGAAACCCGGCGTGAGCGCTTCGATCACGAGGCCCAGGACCCCCACCGCCAAGAGCACGGCGGCCACCGTGCTCGAGGTCAGAAACCGCGCCGCCCGAACCCGGGCTCCCGGTTCGATGCGGACCGTCTCGGGGGAGAATCCCGCCTTCTTCAAGGCCTCGGACAGGGTTCCGGCCTCGAAGTCGGCGACCCCGAGCTCGACCGCCTTCGCCGCCGAGAGGGTGAGCGGCTCGCCCTTTGGGGTGAGGCCCTCGAGCTCGATCTCGGGATCCACCATCGCCTCGGCGATCTTCGCCGGCCGGCCCCGGGCCTCGGCCACCGCCCGAAACTTCCCTTTGAGCGCGCTGACGATCTTGCGGTCGGCGGCCTCGTACTTGACGCCGGGGATGACCTGAACCGGAAGCGCGGCCCCGATCTCCGAGCCCGGGAGCATCGCCACCTGCTCCGCGCTGAGCGCGATCAGAGCCCCGGCGGAGAAGGCGTTTTTCACCACCGCCAGGGTGGGAAGGGGGCTTTCGAGGATCCGGTCGGAGATCTTGATGGCAGCGTCCACCCGTCCCCCCGGCGTGTTGATCAGAAAGGCTACCCCGCTCGCCCCCTCGGCCTCGGCCCGGGCGAGCGCCTGGCCCACGAAGACGGCAAGCGCGGGGTCGATCTCCCCCTCGATGGGAACGAGGTAGGTCTTGGCGAGCCCCAGGGGGGCGAGCCAGAGGGCGAGGGCCATCCAGGTAAACCTCACTGCTAACCAGGATACCAGACCGGTAAGCTACGGGCGATGCGGCTCGGCATCTTGGGTTATCCCGTGGGCCATTCCCTCTCCCCGGCCATGCACCGCGCCGCCCTCGCGGCCCGGGGGATCGCGGGGAGTTACGAGCCCCTAGAGACCCCGCCCGAACGGCTCGCCGAGCGGATCGAGGAGGTTCGCCGGGGCTTTCGCGGGGTGAACGTCACCGTTCCCCTAAAGGAGCGGGTGCTTCCCCTGCTCGACGAGGTCGTCCCGGCGGCCCGGGCGATCGGGGCGGTGAACACGGTAGTGAACGAAGGCGGCCGTCTGATCGGCCACAACACCGACGCCCCCGGTTTTCTAAGGAGCCTCGAGGAGGCCGGGGTTGAGGGGAGCCGGGCGCTCGTGCTCGGGGCCGGGGGGGCGGCCCGGGCGGTGGTCTACGCCCTTACCCGCGCCGGCTGGGAGGTGGCGGTGTGGAACCGCACCCGGGCCCGGGCCGAGCGGCTCGTGGCCGAGCTCGGGGGGCGGCTTGCCTCCCCGGAGGAAGCCCGGGAGGTGGATCTTTTGGTGAACGCCACCTCGGTGGGGCTCGGGGATCCTTCTGCTACCCCCTTACCGGCCGAGTGCTTCCCCCCGAGGGGCTACGCCGTGGACCTCGTGTATAAGCCCCTGAGGACCCGGTTTTTAAGGGAGGCCGAAGAGCGCGGGTTGGTGGCCGTGGACGGGCTTGGGATGCTGCTTTGGCAGGGGGCGATCGCCTTTGAGCTCTGGAGCGGGGAGGCGGCTCCCATTAGCGCGATGCGAAGCGCCCTACATGCCGCCATAACCGGGGGCGATTCGCACCCTTCTCGAGAATAGGGGGGTGGAGCTCGAGCTCCGGGTCCCCTACCGCCGTCTTCTGGTTCGGGCCCTTGCGCTGCTTGGGCTCGCCCTCTTGGGCGGGTGGCTCCCTGCCTACCTCCGCTACCCCCTTTGGCTTTCGCTGGCCGCCATCCTAAAGCTTGGGTTTTTGGAGGAGCTCATCCCGCTCCGCTACGACCGCGGAAGGCTTTACCGGGGCGGCGAGCGAAGGGAGAAGGCGGCGATCGCGGCCCTGTGCGGCCCGGTGGTGGCCGGGGTCTGGCCCCGCTTCGGGGTGCGCTTTGCGGACGGCACGCGCTGGTGGCTTCCCCTGGGGGCGAACTGGTATCTCCTCTGGGACGAGCTGAGGCGGGGGCGGCCGGAGCTTGCCGACTGGCGGGATACCCTGCTTGCGCCCTATTTCCTCATCGAGGCCAAGCGCGGCCCGGTGCGCCCCGAGGTGCCCGGGGAGCTTTACCCGATCGCCGAGGAGCTGAATCTCTCCCTGGGCATGAAAGGCCTTGCGTACTTTGCCGGTCTCTTGGGATACGTCTTCGCCCAGCTGCTCTTGCCGCGGGCCGTGCTGCAAACCTATTTTTTAGACTTCGTCTTTGGCATCTTCACCGGGCTCTTGGGGGATGCGGTGGACCGGAGTCTCCGCCTTCGCGCCTACGCCCGCGCCCTTTCGGCCTATAGGGCAAAGGGGGAGGGGCGATGAGATGCCGGGTGGACCTCGCGCGAGAAGCCTCGAGGGGGTTCGGCATTGCCCTCGGGGCGATCCTCCTGATCCCCGGCCCGTTCTTCGCCGCGCTCGCGTTTTGGCTCGGGGCCCTGCTCTTTGCCCTTGGGCTCTTCCTTATTGCTTTCTTGCCGTCGCCTCGCTGCCCGCCGGTTCCTGGGGCGGCGTTGCCGCGACCTCTCCAAGCTCAAGGGCTGCGAGGTGCGCCCGGTGGGGCTTGGGCTTTGCCCGATCTTCGAGAGTCAAAGGGTTCCCTTTCCCACCGCGGTGGAGGTGGCCACCGGCTGGTCCAAGAGCCCTTTGGCGAGGTGTCCGAGCTGCTCCGGCCGAGGCCCGCGTCGGATGCGGGGGCGCGGAGGGGGTGGGATGAGCTTGAGCCCGTCTTCTTACCTCTTCGCTGAGCTGGCGGATCGCGTTTTCCGGAAAGTTGGCGGGGGCCCGGCGCTCCTCGTCCTGGGAGGGGGGATCTTTGTCGCGTGGCCGCTTGGCTGCGGGATGAACCGTCGCGCTAAGCTCAAGAGGTGCAGACCCTCGCCGCCCCGGCCCGCTTCGAAAAGGAGATCAAGAAGAGCCGGTTCGTCTGCCAGGCGGCGCCGATCCAAAGCGAGGAGGAGGCCTTCGCCTTCCTGGAGCGGGTGAAGGACCCTTCCGCCACCCACAACTGCTGGGCCTTTCGGGTCGGCGGGCGCTACCGCTTTTCCGACGATGGCGAACCGGCCGGAACCGCCGGGCGCCCGATTCTTGCCGCCATCGAGGGGCAGGGGCTGGAAGGCGTGATGGTGGTGGTTACCCGCTACTTCGGCGGGATCAAGCTGGGGGCGGGGGGGCTGGTGCGGGCCTATGGGGGGGTCGCCGCGGAGTGCCTCCGCCGGGCGCCGAAGCGCGCGCTCCTCCGGCTGCGAAGGGCTTGGGTGCGGCTGCCCTACCCGGCCCAGGCGGCCTTTCACCGGCTCCTTTCCGCCCACGGGGGGAAAAAGCTTGAAGAACGCTACGGCGAGGCCGCCGAGTTTCTGGTCGAGCTTCCGGAAGAGGCCCTACACGGGTTCGCCCGGGCGCTCGCCGACGAAACCCGGGGTCAGGCGACGCTCGAGCCGGTAGCATAACCCTGTGGAGCTTCCCCTGTTCCAGGAACGGCCGAAGCGAATCGTCCTGGTGGACGGGCACCACCTAGCCTATCGGAACTATTTCGCCCTCGGCGAGCTCACCACCAGCCGGGGCGAACCGGTCCAGGCGATCTACGGGTTCTTGCGCACCCTGCTCAAGCTCTTGCGGGAGGACGGGGACTGCGTGATCGTCGTCTTCGATGCGCCCGAACCTTCGTTTCGCCACCAGGCCTACGCCGAGTACAAGGCCCAACGAGCCCCGACCCCCGAGGACTTCAAGCCCCAGGTGGAGAAGATCAAGGAGGCGGTGGACCTTCTTGGGCTTGTACGGCTCGAGGTTCCCGGCTTTGAGGCCGACGACGTGATCGGTACCCTGGCCAAGAAGGCCGAAGCCGAGGGGTACGAGGTCCGGATCGTCTCCACCGACCGCGACCTTTTCCAGCTTCTCTCCGACCGGGTTTCGGTCTGGCTCCCCGACGGCGGGCTCGTCACCCCCGAGAAAGTGCGGAAGAAATACGGGGTCGGCCCCGAGCAGTGGGTGGAGTTTCGAGCCCTGGTCGGCGACCCCTCGGACAACATCCCCGGGGTCAAGGGGATCGGGGCCAAGACCGGGGCCCGGCTGCTCGCCGAGTGGCAAAGCCTTGAAAGCCTCCTCGCCCATCTCGACGAGGTGAAGCCCGAGGGCGTGCGGAAAAAGCTAAAGGAAGGCCTGGAGGACTTAAAGCTCTCGCTCGCCCTTTCCAAAATCCGCACCGACCTGCCGCTAGCGGTGGACCTTTCCACCTGCCACCGCCGCGAGCCCGAGCGCGAGCGGCTCCGGGTCTTCCTGGAGGCGCTCGAGTTCGGCTCGATCCTGCGCGAGCTCGGGCTGCTCGAGCACAAGGAGGCGAAGCCCGCCGACTGGCCTCCGCCCGAGCGCGCCTTTCTCGGATTCGTCCTCGGCGACGCGCGACCGATGTGGGCCGAGCTAAAGGGACTCGCCGCTGCCTGGGACGACTGCGTTGCCGAGGGGCCGGCTCGGGTCGCCGAGCTCGCCCGCTTCCCCGAGCTCCGGGCGATCCGGGCCAAGGACCTCGCGGTCCTCGCCGGCCGCGAGGGGGTGGAGGCAACCCCTGGCGACGACCCGATGCTGCTTGCCTACCTCTACGATCCCGCGAACAGCGAGCCGGCCGGGGCGGTCCGCCGCTACGGCGCCGGCGACTGGGGGGAAGACGCGAAAAGCCGGGCGCTCGCCGCCCACGAGCTTTGGCGGGTGATGGAGGAACGGCTTCGGGGGGAGGAGCAGCTCCGTTGGCTTTACCGCGAGGTGGAGCGGCCGCTTTCGGCGGTGCTCGCGGCGATGGAGCGGGCCGGGGTGGCGCTCGATCTCGATTACCTGAAGGCGCTTGCCGCCGAGCTCGACTCCGAGCTTTCGCGTCTCGAGGCCGAGATCCACCGGCTCGTGGGTCATCCCTTTAACCTGAACTCCCGCGACCAGCTCGAGGTCGTGCTCTACGACGAGCTTGGCCTCCCGCCGCTTAAGAAGACCGCGAAGACCGGGAAGCGCTCGACCTCGGCGGCGGCGCTTGAGGCGCTAAGGGGGCGCCACCCGGTGGTGGACCGGATCCTCAAGTACCGGGAGCTCGCCAAGCTCAAGGGAACTTACGTGGATCCTCTCCCGAAGCTCGTGCACCCGAAGACCGGCCGGGTCCACACCCGGTTTCACCAGACCGCCACCGCCACCGGCCGGCTCTCCTCCTCCGACCCCAACCTGCAGAACATCCCCATTCGCGGCGACTGGGGTCCCCGGATCCGTCGCGCCTTCGTGGCCGGGGAGGGGATGCTCCTCGTGGTCGCCGACTACTCCCAGATCGAGCTCCGGGTGCTCGCCCACCTCTCGGGCGACGAGAACTTGATCCGCATCTTCCAGGAGGGGCGCGACGTGCACGCCGCCACCGCCGGCTGGATCTTCGGCACCGAGGAGGTGGACGGCGCGATGCGGCGGGTGGCCAAGACCGTGAACTTCGGGGTGCTCTACGGCATGAGCGCCCACTCCCTGGCTCAGACGCTCGGGATCGAGTACGACGAGGCCGCCGGTTTCATCGCCCGGTACTTCGAGAGTTTCCCCAAGGTGCGGGAGTACTTCGACCGCCTCCTGGAAGAGGCCCGAAAGCGGGGTTACGTCGAGACCCTCTTCGGCCGACGCCGCTACGTGCCCGACCTTGCTTCCCGGAACCGGCGGGCGCGGGAGGCGGCCGAGCGGATCGCGGTCAACATGCCGATCCAGGGCACCGCCGCCGATTTGATCAAGCTCGCGATGGTGAAGCTCGCGCCCGAGCTCGAGGCCCGGGGCGCCCGGCTGCTTTTGCAGGTCCACGACGAGCTGGTGATCGAGGCCCCCGCCGAGCGGATCGAGGAGGCGGCGGAGAAGACCAAGGAAGTGATGGAGTCGGTCTGGCCCCTCAAGGTCCCCCTCGTCGCCGAGGTGGGGATCGGCCCGAACTGGGTGGACGCCAAGTCCGAATGAGCGGGGCCCCCGGATGCCGGGGGCCTCGCTCGCCGCAGGGAGTGGGAGGTGGTGGAGAAGGGGTCAGGGGGTAGGCACAAAGCGGGCGAGCAACCTGCCGAGACCGGGCTCGCGCGCCCTGCGCGCTTGCTCCGGGATGACCCGGCGGGCCCGCGAGGCTTCGTAGAGGAAGTGCTGGGCCACCGGGAGGGGGATGCGCAGGAGGTCCGCGAGTTCCAGCGCCGAGACCCCGCGCGAGAGGGGCTCCTTGGCCTTTTCGAAGACATCCCGCCACCGGGTTTGGGGGAGGGGGCGCGGGTCCTTGAGCACAAAGCGGGCGCCGGGCGCGGGGAGGCGGCGGCGGACCGCCTCGATTTCCTCGAAGAGCGTGGAGAGCCTGAGCGCCAGAGCGGAGAGCTTGGGGCCGCGCGCGGTGGGAAGGAGATCGTCGGGGCGGAAGTTGAAGGCCGCGTCCTGGTCCCGCATCAGGGAAAGCAGGCGCTCCTCGGCGCGGTAGAGGGGGATCGGGCGCTTGCCCTCGCGTACCGTCCCCAGCCGCCCGCCCGAGATTTCAAGACTCAGCGGCAGGCGTTTTTTGCACTGAAAGACCAGCACGCCGTCCCGTTCTTCTAAGAGCAGAAGCAGATCTGGAAGCCGGATTTCATTTAAATTTCCCCAGATACCCATGTTCCACCTCCAAAAACGAACGACCAACCCCGAGTTCGGGTCGGTCGCGCCACTGGCTCCCCTTGCCCGCCTGGCGCCCGTCTTGCGGCGCAAGGTTCAACGCCCCCCGTTGCCATTCAGGCTACGAGGGGCGGTCTCCCGTGCCATCCCCCAGCCGGGGACCCCCAAACGGGGGGATTACTGGAAGAGGGCGTGTTCGAGCTGGCTGTAGAGGGTGTAGGCCCGGTCGAGAAGGGCTTTGGCCTCCCCTTCGGCCCCCGCCTTTTTCTTCGCCACCGCCTCGGCCAGCACCTGGTGGAAGCGGGCGTGGGGTTCGGCCATCCCGGGGTTCGGGTGCTCCTTCAGCCACTGGCCCATCATGCACTCCTCGGGGCTCGTGAGCTCGGGCTCGGGGCTGCTTCCTTCCAGGAACTGGGCCACCCGCTCGATGTACTGAAAGTGGGAAAGAACGACCTGTTCGATCTCCATGGCTCCTTTACTTAGAGGATCCCGGCCAGCTTCCTGGCGTACTCCTGGGCCTCGAGCCGGACCAGGCCGAGGTTGGACCCGGCGGGGGTGGTGAGGCCGAGGATGCCCTTGTCGCCGATGGCGTAGGCGATGAAGTAGGCCTGGTCGCCGCGGATCACGATCTCCACCAGGTTCCCGAGGTGGGTGGTGGTGGCGATCCGCTTACCGAGGCCATGGGCGGTGGCGGCCATGGCAGCGAGGCGGGTCGCGATCTCGCTCTCGCCGAGCTGGGCGACCGGCAGGCCGTCCGAGCTCGCGACGATGATCTCCTTGAGCTCGGGCAGCGCGGCCTTGAGCTCGCCTAAGAGTTGCTGCAGCTGTTCCTGTTTTGACATACTACCCTCCCTTTACGCGTTTGTACCGATCAGCTCGAGCAGCCGGACGAGCGGGCGCACCGCTTCCTCGGGCCTGCGTGGGTCGAGGCCTTGGGTGTGCTCGAGCGGGGTACCGAGGAAAAGGGCAACCTCTTCAGGTTGCCAGACCTTGGGCTGGTCGAGGTGTGTCACCCCGACGACGTAGGGGACCGGCGCCCGGCTTTTGATGAAGTCGAGGATGTTGCGCGCGACGGGAAGCGTCTCCGGCCGGTCGGCGCGGACCATCAAGAGGATACCCAGGGCCCCTTCGGCGAGGATCTCCCACATGAAGTCAAAGCGTTCCTGTCCCGGCGTGCCGAAAAGGTGCAAAAGGTGCCCGTCTAAGCGCAGGGTGCCGTGGTCCAGGGCGACGGTGGTGGTGGGCTTGCCGATGGCTTCGGTTGCGATGGCGTCGGTGTCGACCACCTCGGTCTCCGAAAGGGTGCGGATAAGGGTGCTCTTGCCCGCCCCCACCGGTCCGGTGATTACGATCTTTAAAGGTTCCATGAAACGCCCCCGAACCTTCGGCGCAGGAGGCCGAGCAACCGGACGGCAAGGCTTTTTCGCTCACGAGTTGCCCGGGGTGTTCTCGTCTTCGGTTGGATCGCGTCTAGGGAGCGAAGCTTGTATAGAAGATAGCGGACCCGTTCGATGGGAAGGTCGAGTTGCTTGGCTAGACTGCGGGCGCTTGCGCCCTGGGTGAGCTGGGGCCAGGCACGGTCCAGGAACTCGGCGAGGGAGGGATCGCCGTAGGCCAGCGCCACGTTGCCGAGCGTGAAGACGGTGTCGGGGAGGGGAAGGTTTTCACGCGCGTGCTCGAGCTCGTCCCTGAGGGTAGCGAGCTTCAAGACGAGCTCTTCTACGGGGATCCGTAGGCAGCCCTTCTCGTGTCTCGGTGCTTCCCCGCGAAAGAACTCAAACCCGGCATCCTGCGAATGCAGGACCTGGAAAAGCCTTTCCTCGAGTTGCGAGGGGGAGGGGGGGCGTCCCCCCTCTTCCGCGCATTCGATACGGCCCCCGGCCAGATAGAGGGCGAGGTTCCCTTCGCGCCGGATGAGGACCAGTTTTCCTCGCTGGTGGGAAAGCATGGGCAGTAGATCCAGCAACCCGATGTCCCTCAAGTTTCCAAAGATCGCCATACGGTGCCTCCAGAAGGCGGGTTTCCCCGTTCGTGGTTAGGACGGTCGCGCCACTGGCTCCGCCCACCCGCATGGCGCCCGTTTCGCCTGGTGGGCCTCTACGCCTCCCAGTCTGGGACTATACTAAACTGCACGCCGGTAAGGCACCCCGCAAATGGGGGTGGGGGTATAGGCTGTGATAGCCTAGCCGCTGGTATGCGCCGGTATTTCGGTACGGACGGGGTTCGGGGTCGGGTGGGTCGCCCGCCGATGACCCCCGAATTTGTGCTGGGTCTAGGTCGTTCCGCCGCCGCGGTGCTGGGAACGGTGGTGGCCTTGGGGCGGGACACCCGGGAATCGGGTCCGATGCTGGAGGCGGCACTGGCCGCCGGGTTGCTCGCGGGCGGAGCGCGGGTGCTCCGGTTCGGGGTGCTTCCGACTCCGGCGGTCGCTTACCTGACGGGGGCCTACGACGCCCGGGTCGGTGCCGTGATCTCCGCCAGCCACAATCCCTATCACGACAACGGGGTGAAGTTCTTCGGGGAGCAAGGAAAAAAGCTTCCGGACCATGTGGAAGCCGCGATCGAGGCCGGGCTTGACAAGGTGCACGCCTACCGGGAGGGTGGCCGGGTGTTCGAGGCCGTGGAGGGGGCGGAGCGCTATCTCGGTCACTTGCTCGAACGGGCCCCCGACCTTAGGGGAATGAGAATCGTTGTAGACGCGGCCCACGGCGCTGCCCATTGGATCGCTCCTGAGCTTTTCGCGCGGGCCGGAGCCGAGGTCTTTGCCATTGGCACCAGTCCGGATGGGCGGAACATCAACCGGGGTCTTGGCGCCACGGCTCCTGACACGATGGCGAGACTCGTCCGGGAGCTCGGTTACGACCTGGGCGTGGCGCTGGATGGGGACGGGGACCGAGCGGTGTTCGCGGACCGCTATGGTCGTGTTGCGGGCGGAGATCACGTGCTTTTCCTGCACGCCCGGGTAGGGGGCTTTGATCGAGTGGTGGGAACCACGATGAGCAATCTCGCGCTCGAGCACGCCCTTTCCGAAAGCGGCGTTCGTTTCTTAAGGGCTAGGGTCGGCGACCGCTACGTCGCCGAGAAGATGGAGGAGGAGGGCGCCCGCCTCGGGGGCGAGCCCAGCGGGCACGTGATCTTCGCCGACCACTTCCACACCGGGGACGGCCTGCTCACCGCCCTTTTGACCCTGGCCGCGCTGCGGGAGAGTGGCACCGATCTCGCCGACTGGGTGGACGCCCTTCCCCTCTACCCCCAGGTCATCGAGAACGTTCCCGTTCAGGACAAGCACCGGGTGATGGCCCACCCCAAGGTGGCCGAGCTCGTGCGGGAGGCGGAGGCCAGGCTCGGTAAGGGGCGGGTGAACGTCCGCCCCTCGGGGACCGAGCCGGTGATCCGGGTGATGGTGGAGGGGCCCGAAGCGGCCCTCGTGCGGGAGGTGGCGGCAGCGCTCGCGAGAGCCCTATCCGCGCTAGAATGAGCGGGGAAGGAGGCCGCCGTGAGCCGTTCTCTCTTGCGCCTTGAGTCCCGGGTGGCCCGCGCGCTTTCCGAGATCATCCACGAGATGCAGGACCCTCGGCTTCCCCTGGTGGTGACCGTGGAGCGGGTGCGGATCTCCGCCGACCTTTCCCGGGCGCGCGTGTTGATCAGCGCGCTCGAGCGGGCGGAGGAGACCGCCGCGCTCTTGAACCGGGCCCACGGATACCTGCAGGAGGAGCTGGCCCACGAGGTGCCCCTTAGGCGGATTCCCCGCCTTTCCTTCCACACCGACCCCCGCGAGGTGCTATGACCCGGAGCTACCCTATCCTGGTGCGTTACGCCGAGACCGACCAGATGGGGGTGGTGCACCACGCGGCCTACGTGGTCTGGCTGGAGGAGGCGAGAACGCGGCTCCTCGCCGA
>JALSJG010000125.1 GCA_026989475.1 Thermaceae bacterium
TTTCGGAACGTTAGCCATCGTGCGCCGGCTCACCGCCTTCCCTCTCGGGCGGCGGTTAGAGTGTGGCATGGGCTTCGATAAAACCCGGTTGCGCATCCTCGACGACCGCGACCTGGAGGGGGCGCTCGTCCGCGCCCTCGAGGTCGCCCTGGTCGCCGTGCGCGAGGCCCTCTTCGCCCACGCCGGGGGGCGGCTCCTCGCCCCGCTCCGGTTCGTCCTCGAGGCGGAGCACGGCCGCCTCGTCTTTACTGCGGGCGCCGAAACCCGGAGCAGCCACGCGCTCGGCTTTCGGGTCTACGAAACCTGCCCCGATCGCACCCCCGACCCCGCCCAGCTGGTCGCGGTCTGGGACGCCCGTGACGGCCGCTTGCTCGGGGTGCTGGGTACCGGCTTCCAGGCACGCCACCACGCCCTCGCCGCCCTCCTCGCACGCCCCTTCGAACAAGTGAGGGTCTACAGCCGGAGTCCGGAAAACCGCGCCGCGTTCGCCCGCTGGCTGGCTTCGCACACGCAGACGCCGGTCGAGGCCGTGGACTCGGCCAAGGAGGTCGTGCGCGCCGCCGACGTGCTGCTCGAGCTCACCAGTTCCCGCACCCCGGTCTTCGACCCCGCCTGGCTGAAACCGGGGGCGCACGTCAGCGCGGTGGGCCCCAAGCTGAAAGACGCCCACGCGCTGCCCCTTGAGGCCGCCCTTGGCGCCGACCTTCGGGTGAGCGCCCCGCCGGCCCGGCTCGAGGCCTACGGGGGCCACTCCCTGCCCCCCGAGACCCGGGGGCGGGTGGTCCCGCCTTCCTCGCTGGTCGCGAAGCAGCACCCCGGACGCCGGCGGGCCGACGCGCGCACCGCCTTCCTCTCCGCCGGCCTGTCCGGTACCGAGCCGGTGGTGGCCCGGCGGCTTTTCGAGACCTTTGGAGGAGGGGGTTATGGTTCGGGTGCATAGGATCCAGCACGTGGCGCTCGCCAGCCGGGACGTGGCCGCCGCCCACCGGTTCTACGCCGGGCGGCTCGGGCTCCCGGTAGGGAACTTCGACCCGGAGGGAGGGCTCCTGGCGCTTCGGCTCGCCGACGGCTTCGTCCTCCGCTTCGAGGCGGGGCCGGCCCCGGGGGTGCGGTTTTTGGGGCTGGAGCTCGAAAGCTTTGAGGCGGTGGACCAGGCCTATCGCCGGTTTTCGGACCGGGTTGTCCTCGACCTGCGGGCGCGCTACCGGAACCGGCCCGGGCCCTACGGGTTCTTCCTCGAGGACCCGGACGGCTACCGGGTCAAGCTCTTCAAGTACGGGCCCCGGAGGTAGCCGGTGAGCGACGAGCGTACGGCGCTCCTCGGGATGATGTGGGTGGCGGTCGCGCTGCAGGTCGCGCTTCCCGCCTATTTTCTCTGGGAGCTCGTCCGCGCCCGCCGCCGCTCCCGGATCGAGCTCCTTCTCGTCCTCGCCGTTGCCGCGGGTTACCTGGCCTATGCGTACTTTGCCCAGATTTGGGCGGTGAGCACCGTCTACCTGCGCGGGGCCTGGCCGGTTCTCTTGCTCGTCGCCGCGGTATACGCCCTTTCCGGCTGGCGCGCGCTTGAGGTGTGGCCGCGCCGCCGGGGCGGGTGGTTCTACCTGCGGAACGTGCTCGACGGCCTGGTCGCGTTGTTCCTCGTGCTCCTGACGCTCGGAGCCCTGGCCGGAAGACGGGCGCCGGAGGGCGGCATCGAGCTCGCCTTCCCCCTCGAGGCCGGCTACGTCTGGAACGGGGGCAAAGGTCCGTTCTTAAACGCCCACTACCCGGCCGCCGCCCAGCGACACGCCCTCGACCTGGTAGCGCTCGACGCCTACGGGCGCAGGGCGCGGGGGGTCTACCCCGAGGACCTCGCCGCCTACCGGGTTTACCGGGCCACCGTGAGGAGCCCCTGCGATTGTCGGGTGGTTCGGGCGGTGGACGGCCTCCCCGACCAGCCTCCCGGAATCATGGACCGCAAGCGGCTCGCCGGCAATCACCTGGTGCTCGCGCTCCGCCAGGGCGGTGAGGACTATCTGGTGTTGCTCGCCCACCTCTCGCCGGGGAGTTTGCGGGTGGGCGAAGGCGAGCGGGTCCGCCGCGGAGAACCCCTCGCCCGGGTAGGAAACACCGGCAATACCAGCGAGCCCCACCTGCACCTCCACGCCGTGCGCGGGCGTGACCCCCGCGAGATCTTCCGGGCTCCGGCGGTACCCGTTTTCTTCCAGGGGCGTTACCTGGTTCGCGGCGACCTCGTAGTCGCCTCTGGGTCAGGAGAGGCTTCTCGGCGGGCACGGGAGGATAGGGCATCCCGGTAAGCGGGCCCTTGGGCCAGGGCGTTTCCGGATCCGGTTCGGAGTCGGGCGAGGGCTGGCCTGCTGCTTTGCGCCGAGACGAGGCGGTACACGGCTTTGGTTGTTCCCGTCAAAGACGGGCGGGTATCCTCCCGCCCGTGCCCTGCCTGCATGTACGTTTTACCGGTCGGTGCAGCCCGTTCTCCGGTCCGCGCCGTGTCCTCGGCCGTCGTGGTTCATGCCGAGTGCCTGCATCTGCTCGGGGCTTAAGGTGCCGCCCGACTCGGCCGCGGCCTGGAAGGCGGGCAGATGCATCTCCTTGGAGGCCCGGCTCAGGTGCTCGAAGACCCGCACCGCGTCCGGGTAGTCGGCCACGGCGGCGAGCAGCCGGTCGTACATCGCCACGTTCTTGACCTCGCCCTCGGCCCAGGCGCGGGCCGCGTCCTCGAGGCGCTCGGGCGCCGGCACCTTGCCGAGGTAGGGGTTTTCCTCGGGGTAGGCCACGCCGTACTTGTCGAGAAGCCGCTTTAAGGCCTCGATGTGCCGGGCCTCCGCCTCGCGGATCGAGACGTAGGGCTCGACCTCGCCGAACTTCTCGATGACCGCGGTGTACATCGCGTAGGCCGCGTACTCGCCCTCGGGGCCGGT
>JALSJG010000126.1 GCA_026989475.1 Thermaceae bacterium
CCCATCACCTCGATGAACGCCCGCAGCACGTCGGTGATCGTGATGATTCCGACCAGGCGGTCGCCCTCGAGGACCGGCAGACCCCCCACCTTGTACTCCTCCATCAAAAGCGCCGCTTCCTCGAGCGGTTCGTCGGCTTGCACGGTGATCACCGGCTTGGCCATCACCTCGCTCACGGTGAGCTTGGAGAGCAGGTAGTTGAGCTCCCAGACCGAAAGGGTGGTGGCCTTGGAGGGCATCGCGTCCTTTAGGTCCTTGTCGGTGACGATCCCAACCAGCTTGCCCCCCTCGACGATGGGAAGCCTGCGGAATCCCTTTTCCTTCAAAAGCTTAATGGCTTCCAGCACGGGGGTATCAGGGCCGATCGTCACCGGGTCCGGGGTCATCCACTCGCGTACGAGCATATTGTCCCTACCTCCTCGTCGGAATTATAGAGGGCCGGGGACGAACAAACGTCCCCGGTCTCTCACTCCCCCTTCACCGCCCGTTGCTAGCCTCGCGGCATGAAACGCACCTGGCTGATTTTAGTGCCGCTCGGGGTACTGCTCCTCGCGGGCCTGCCCCTGGCTCAGAAGAAAACGATCCCCACCCGGGTGGGCTTCGTGGACGCCGAGACCGTGATCCGGGCCCACCCGCGCTACAGCGAGGTCGAAGAACTCCAAAAACAAGCCGACGCCGAGCTCAAGCCCCTTCTGGAAAAGCTCCGCCCCTTGGAGGAAAAGCTCGCCGCCGGCACGGCCACCGCCAAGGATCGGGAGGACTACCAGGTTCTCACCGAGGCGGTCAAGAAGCACCGCGAAAAGTGGGCACCGCGGATTCAGGAAAAGCTCGATCCCCTGATCAAGGAAGCGGACCGGGTGGTCGCACAGGTGGCGCGAGAACAGGGTTTCGCCGTGATCATGAACCGGCGGGTGGCGGCGGCCTCGAACCTGGTGGTCTACGCCGACCCCAACACCGACATCACCCAGGCGGTGGTCGAGGCCCTGAAGAAGCTGAAGAAGTAGCCTTCCGGGAAAGCTCGGGGCGCGGGGGGACCCGCGCCCCTTAGAATTGGCCCTAGCGATGGCGGGAAGGCGCCAGAAGAAAACCCGGGGCGAACCCTCGCGGGGGGACCTGGAAGCCCTCGCCTTCGTCCTCTTTGGCGCCTTCCTCTTCCTCGCCGCGAGCCTCTGGCCCGAGCCCCCCTACTCCGGGGCGCTCGGCCGAGCGGTAAAGGACGCCCTTTTTGGTCTACTGGGGTACGTCGCGTGGCTCCTGCCGCTCCCCTTTGCCTACGGGGTCTACGCCGCGCTCCGGCGCGTGCCCTTTCGCCGCTACCTGGAAAAAACCCTCACCGGGCTTTTGGCCGCGGTCTTCACGCTCCCGCCGCTCGCCGCACTCGCACCGGAGCTCGCCGGCGGGATCGGGCGCACCGGCTACGCCTGGCTGGTGGACCGGCTCGGGCTCTTCGGCCTTCTGATCCCCGCTTTGATCGCGCTCCTTTTTCTCGAGCGCTTTTTTGACCGCCCTCCCTTCTTTACCCTTCGGGCGCTCGCCCGGGCAAGCCGGCGGCTTGGGAACGCCCTCGCCGAGCGGGCTCGCCTCCGGAGGACCCGGCGCGCGCTCCGGACCGAGGCCCGCTCGCTCCTCGAGGAGGTCGAGGCGCTCGCCCGCCGCTACCCCGAGCACCGGCTCCTCGACGAGCTCAAGGAGGAGCTGCGCCGGGAGATCCGCCGCCCGCTGACGGGAGCGCGGATCCAGGAGCTCTCCGAGCTCCTCGCCGCCTTCCGCGAGGAACGGGCCCGGGAACTCGCCGAGCGGATCCGGGCCGAAGTCCCGCCCTGGCGGGCGGAGCTCGAGGCCGCCCGGGCCGAGCTCGAGGCCCCGCTCGCGCCGGAAAACCCCCTTTTGGCCGAGCTCGCCGAACGGCGACGGGCGCTTTTGCTCGAGCTCCGGCGCCTTTCGGCCGAGGCCAGCCGGCTCGAGCGGGCCGCCCAGGAAGCCGGGGCCCGCCTTCCCCTGGACCTGGATCGCGAGGCCCGCGCCCACGAGCGGCGAACTCGGGCATGGGAAAAACTCGGCGAAAAGTGGCGGGAGTTCGCCGAACGGCTCGCCCACTGGCGCGCCTGGGTGGAGTGGGCCCGGAGGGTGCCCGAGGAGGCGCTTGAAGCCGGGCTCAAGCTCCTAGAAAGCGAGGGGCTCAAAGCCCCCCCGCCCCGCCTCGCCGAGGCCCGCGACCTTCCCGAACCCAAGTCGTCAAAGCCCAAAGCCCCGGCAAAACCCCGGCCGGCCCCAAGGCCCAAACCCCCGCCCGCCCCCGAGGGGCTCGCCCTCCCCACGCCCGACCTGCTCGACCCCCCCGAGCCCCAGACCAAGGATCCCAGGGCGCTCGAGGCCGAGGCCGCCGAGCGGGCCGAGATCATCAACCAAACCCTCGCCCAGTTCGGCCTCAGGGCCAAGGTAGTGGCCTGGGCCCGGGGTCCCACCGTGACCCGCTACGAGATCGAGCCCGCCCCCGGGGAGAAGATCGCCCGCATCCAAAGCCTCGCCAACGACCTCGCCCGGGCCCTCGCGGTCGGGGTGGTGCGGATCGAGGCGCCGATTCCGGGCAAGCGCGTGATCGGGCTCGAGGTCCCGAACGCCGAGCGCGAACTCGTGCGCTTTTCCGAAGCCCTTCTCGACGATCGCTACCGGCGCACCCGGGCCAAACTTCCCCTCATCCTGGGAAAGAGCATCGAGGGGAGCTTCTGGGTCCGGGACCTCGCCCAGATGCCCCACCTCCTGATCGCGGGCTCCACCGGCTCGGGTAAGTCGGTGGCGATCAACGCCCTGGTGATGAGCCTGCTCTTTAAATACCTCCCCACCGAGCTCCGCCTCCTGATGATCGACCCCAAGATGGTCGAGCTCACCCCCTACGACGGCATCCC
>JALSJG010000127.1 GCA_026989475.1 Thermaceae bacterium
CCCAAGGCAAAGGGGGAGGTCCGCTTCGAGGTGACGGTGCGGGACGCGGGGCTCTCGGCCCTGACCCGGACCTTCACCCTCCGGGTCACCGACCCGCCGCCCCCCGCCTTTCGCTTTACCCTGCCGCCGGTGGCGGTGGCCGACCCCTTCATCGCGGTGGTGGGGCTCGAGGGTCGGCGCACCCTGGGTTTTGAGGCCCGCTTCGAGCTGGGCGCGCTTCGTCCCGACCTCAAGACCTTGAAGGTGGCCAAGGGCGCCCTCTACCTGGTCCGCTACGACGAGAAGACCGGGGTGCTCGGCCTCGACCTCGCCTACCCAAAGCCCACTTCCGGGGGGGAGGTTTTTCGCGTCACCCTCGTTCCCGAGAAGAAGGCCCGCTTTCAGCGCATCCCCTACCGGGCCCGCTTTCTCGACGAGAAGGGGAAGTTCTTCGCCGAAAGCGAGCGGGTGGTCTTCGCGGAGGCGGAATCCGGGAAGTACGCCTTTGCTGACCTGGTGCGGCTTGCCCAAAACTGGGGACGGAAGGCCAAGAAGGGGGAGAAGCTTGAGGGCGATCTGAACCAAGACGGCGTGGTGGACGAGGCCGACCTCGCCCTTCTCCGGGCCGACTACCGCTGGGCCTGGCCGAAGAAAAAGACGAAATCCCCTCAGTCCGGGGGCACGCCTCGGAAGAGCTCGAGCACGCCCAGGGAGAGCTCCTCCTTGCCGTAGTCGGTGAGCTCCATCACCTGGGGCGGGCAGCTTTCCACGCAGGCGTTGCAGCCGGTGCAGCGCGCGAGCTCGAGCTCGAGCACCCGCTCTTCCCCCTCCCGAAAACGCCGGATCGCCGAGGTGGGGCAGACGTTCTGGCAAACGGGGCAGAGGGTGCAGCCCTCCTCGACCCGCACCCCCGGCCAGCGCACCTCGCTTGCGCGCTCGGCCGCGAGCCGGCGCAGGCGAAGCTCGGCGGGGAGGGTCTCCCCCTCCTCGGGGGCGAGCTCGGGGGGCGGCTCGGGGAGGGCCTCGGCGGCCACCCGCCGGGCGCTTTGGAAAAGGCCCCGGAAAAGCTCGCGCCGCCCCACCGCCGGGCCCTCTAAGGGCTCGGTGGTGACCTTAACCTCGAGCTCGGGGTA
The DNA here is from genome assembly GCA_026989475.1 of Thermaceae bacterium. Lineage (GTDB taxonomy): Bacteria > Deinococcota > Deinococci > Deinococcales > Marinithermaceae > WFXV01. The sequence continues at coordinate 1,113 of JALSJG010000127.1, forward strand.
GTACCGCCGCGCCTCCCGGATCGCGTCCTCAAGCCGCGCGGGCACTTCCGCGCCGCCGATCTTGCAGCTTTCGCAGTCCCCCCGCGCCAGGGTGAGGGCCCCAAGCCGGCTTCCCGCCCAGGCGAGGAGCCCGGGCGTGAGCCGCCCCAGGCAAAGCACCTCCTCTCCTTGCCCCGGGGCTCGGCTGCATCGGAGCCGCCCCCGCCCCTTGGCGAGCGCCTCCTGCAGGGGGCCGAGGGGGTATTCGAGGGCGACGCCGGGGCAGACCTGTACGCAAAGCCCGCACCCGGTGCAGCGGGTGTCGTCGATCTCGACGGTATAGCCGGAGAGGTCCACCGCCTGGTGGGGGCAGGCGTCGGCGCAGGCGGAGCAGCCCCCGACCGCGTGGCGCTCGAGCAGGCAGCGCTCGGGGGAGAAGCGCGGGGTGGGGTCGGTAAGCTTGAGCGCGAGTTCCAGGAGGTTGTCCCAAAGCCCCATGCCCTGTCAGCTTAGCGCAGTTCGCGGAGCGCGGCCGCGGCCGCGGTCGGCGGGGACGGCCTCATCGCTCCAGCAGATCTTTGATCTTTTCCAAAAAGCGTTCAAACCCGGGAAAGTCGAGCTGCTGCTGGTTGTCGGAAAGGGCTACCAATGGGTTCGGATGCACCTCGACGTGGACCCCGTCCACCCCGGCGGCGAGCGCCGCCCGGGCCATGGGGGCGAGGAGGTCGGTACGCCCGGCGGCGTGGGTGACGTCCACGATCACCGGCAGGTGGGTCTCCTGCTTGGCCAAGACCGCCGCCTGGAGGTCCAGGGTGTTTCGGGTCCACTTCTCGAAGGTGCGGATCCCCCGCTCCACCAGCACGACCTGGTCGTTGCCCTGGGCGAGGATGTACTCGGCGGCGTAGAACCACTCCTCGACGGTGGCGCTCATGCCCCGTTTCAAAAAGACCGGTTTGCCCGAGCGCCCCACCTCCCGCAGGAGGGCGAAGTTCTGCATGTTGCGGGCGCCGATCTGGAGGATGTCGGCGTGCTCGGCGACGAGCGCGACGTCGCGGGTGTCCATCACCTCGGTGACGAAGGCCATCCCGTGCCGGCGGGCGGCGGCGGCCCCGAGCAAAAGCCCCTTTTTTCCGAGCCCCTGGAAGGCGTAGGGGCTGGTCCGGGGCTTAAAGGCCCCGCCCCTCAGGATCTTGACCCCGCGCTCCGCCAGGAAGGCTGCGGCCTCCTCGATCTGGGCCTCGCTCTCGATCGAGCAGGGGCCGGCCACCAGGACCGGCCGCCCGTCCCCGATCCGGGCCGGCCCCGCCTCCACCACCGTAGGCTCGGGGTGAGCGTCCTTGGAGTAGAGGAAGACCTTCTTGTCCTCGGCCTCCTCGAGGGCGAGGCTCGCCTTGAAGATCTCTTTAAAAAGCCGCTTGATCGTCTCGCTGGGGAAGGGGCCGGGGTTTTCCCGGGTGAGGTAGTCGAGCATCTCGGCCTCCCGCACCGGGTCGTAGTGGGGAAGGCCGAGCTCGGTCTGGATGCGGCCGATCTCGGCAGCGATCCGGCCCCGCTCGGAAAGGAGCTTCAAAAGCTCCCGGTTGATGCGGTCGATCTCCGCCCTGAGTTCCTTAATCCGCGCTTCCATGGGCTCTTTCCGTGCGCATCCGGGCGCGCTCGCCGATCCGGGCCACGATCACCGAGATCCAGTAGAGGAGGAGCAGCGGCACGCTGACCAGGGCCAGGTTGATCACGTCCACCGTGGGGGTGATCAGGGCGGCGAGGGCGATCACCGCCACCACCGCGATCCGCCAGTTCCGGGCGAGGAAGCT
>JALSJG010000128.1 GCA_026989475.1 Thermaceae bacterium
CGCGAGGTGCTATGACCCGGAGCTACCCTATCCTGGTGCGTTACGCCGAGACCGACCAGATGGGGGTGGTGCACCACGCGGCCTACGTGGTCTGGCTGGAGGAGGCGAGAACGCGGCTCCTCGCCGATGTCGGGCTCCCCTACCACGCGCTCGAGGCCGGAGGGCTTTTCTTCCCCGTCGTCGAGCTCGCCCTTCGCTACCGCCGCCCCCTCCGCTACGGGGAGACCGCGGGGATCGAGGTGCGCCTCAAGGAAGTGAAGAGCCGGCGCGTGGCCTTTTCTTACCGCGTTCTACGCCCCGAGGGCGAGCTGGCGGCGTTGGGGCATACGGTGCACGTGCCCCAGGACCGGGAGGGTCGGGCGGTGCGGCTTCCCCCGAAGGTCTACGAAAAGCTACGGGCCCTCGCCGAAGCTTGAGCATGCTATACTAAAGGCCCAGAGGGCCTGCCTCTGGAGGTCGCATGGACGAGGTCTTTACGCTTTTCGAACGCCACATCAACCCCGGACTCGCAGGGCTCCTCCGCTTCACCGGCCTCGACCGCGTTGAGGACCGGGCCGAGGGGGTCTACGTCTGGGACAAGTCGGGCAAGCGCTACCTGGACTTCCTGGGGCTCTACGGCACCCTGAACCTGGGGCACCGCCACCCCCGGGTGGTGGAGGCGGTGAAGCGCCAGCTCGACCGCATGCCGATGAGCGTCCGGGTGCTCGTGCCCGAGCCCACCGCGCGGCTCGCCGCCCGTCTCGCCGAGCTCACCCCGGGGGCGCTTTCGATGGTCTTTTTTGGGAACTCCGGGGCGGAGGCGGTGGAGGCCGCGATCAAGCTTGCCCGGATCTACACCGGAAAGCCCGGCATTATCACCACCGAGGGCGGCTTTCACGGCAAGACGATGGGGGCGCTTTCGCTCACGCCCCGCCCCGCCTACCAGGATCCGGTAAAGCCCCTCCTCCCCGGGGTCAAGGCGGTGCCCTATGGCGACGCCGAAGCGGTGGCCCAGGCGATTGACGACGCGACCGCGGCGGTGATCGTGGAGCCGATCCAGGGGGAGGGCGGGATCCGGATCCCGCCCGAAGGGTATCTCCGGGAGCTTCGGAAGATCACCGCCGAACGCGGGGTGCTCCTGATTGTCGACGAGGTTCAGACCGGGCTCGGCCGCACCGGGCGTTTTTGGGGCATGGAGTGGGAGGGAATCGAGCCCGATCTCCTTACCAGCGCGAAGGCGTTGGGCGGGGGGATCATGCCCATCGGGGCGACGGTGGGCCGCCCCGAGCTCTTCGAGGCCTTCCACGAAAATCCCCTGATCCACTCCTCCACCTTCGGGGGCAACCCGCTCGCCGCGGCGGCCGCGCTAGCAGCGATCGAGGTCACCCTGGAGGAGGACCTACCCGCCCGGGCCCGGGAGATGGGCGCGCGGCTGCTTTCAGGACTGCAAAAGCTCGCCGCCGAGTGGCCGCGCTTGATCGAGGAGGTGCGCGGCCGGGGACTCATGGTGGGGGTCGAGTTCACCGACCCCGACATCGGCGCGATCTTCATCAGCGAACTTGCCGAGCGCGGCGTGCTCACCGCCTTCGGGCTCAATAACCCCAAGGTGGTGCGCCTCGAGCCCCCGCTGATCGTGACCGAGGCCCAGGTGGACGAGGCCCTCGATAAGTTCGCCGAGGCGCTCGCCGCCACCGGTCGGGCCCTTGAGGGCATCCTATGAGATGAAGCAAGCGATCTACGAGCACCTAAAGAGGCACAAAAAGCCCACCCACCCCAAGGAGCTCTCCCGCGTCTTCGGGCTCAAGCGCTCGGTGGTCCGGGGGCTTTTGAACGAGCTCGTCGCCGAGGGGAAGCTCGAGCGGGTGCGGAGCCGCTACCAGCTTCCCGGGCGGGGGACGCGGGTCGTCGGGCGGCTCGACCTCGCGAGGGAAGGCTACGGCTTCGTCGTGCGCGAGGACGGCGGGCCGGACCTCTTTATCCCCGAGGAGCGGCTCCGGGGCGCCTGGCACAGCGACCGGGTGGAGGCAGGGATCGTCGGCGCCGACCGCCGGGGCCGGGAAAGCGGGGAGGTTCTCCGCGTCTTGGAGCGGGCCCGGCGGAACGCGGTGGGCACGCTCCGTTTCGCCCGGGGCTACGCCTGGCTCGTGCCCGAGGATCCCCGGCTTCCGTCCCGGATCAAGCTCCGTCCCGAGGGGCTCGGGGTGCTGCCCGACGGGAGCCGGATCGCGGCGCGCCTGGTATACCCCGAGGAGAGCGGGGCCCGCGAGGTCTTCGGGGTCTTCCTCGAGCACCTGGGTGGTTCCGGGGACGAGATCGAGGCCGAGACCCGGGCGGTGATCCTGAAGCACGACCTCAGGGACGAGTTCCCCGAGGAGGTGCGCGCCGAGGCGCGCCGCGCGGCCCGGAGCCCGATCGCGCCGGAGCTTGCGCGAAGGACGGATCTCCGGGACGTCCCGGTCTTCACCATCGACGGCCCGGACGCCAAGGACTTCGACGACGCGATCCACCTTCGCCGATTGGAGGACGGCACCTTCGAGGTGGGCATTCACATCGCCGACGTCGCCCACTACGTCAAGGAGGGCTCGGCCTTAGACCGCGAGGCCCACGCCCGGGGCACCTCGGTCTACCTTCCGGGCCGGGTGCTGCCCATGCTCCCCGAGGTGCTCTCGAACGGGGTGTGCTCGCTGGTTCCCGGGGAGGATCGGCTCGCGCTCTCGGTGCTCGTGCGCTTGGACCGGGAGGGCAAGGTCCTCGAGCACCGCTTCGTCGAGAGCGTGATCCGCTCCCGCGCCCGGCTCACCTACCCCGAGGTCGAGGCCTTCCTGGAGGGGGCCGCTCCTAGCGAGGCGCTCATGCCCTTGGCCGAGGACGTGAGGGCGCTTTTCGCGCTTACTCAGCGGCTCCG
>JALSJG010000129.1 GCA_026989475.1 Thermaceae bacterium
CGGTCAAGGCCAAGCGCGAGGCCGAAATACTCGCCGCCTGGCAGGGGGGCGCGCGGCTCTACCTGGTGCCGCTCGCCGGGGTGCAGGCCGAGATCTACGCCAAAAGCCCGGAAAAATACCGCACCCTCCTCTACCGCCGCTTCATGCTTAGAATCGCCGAGCGACTCGCCGGGCGCGAGGGGGCGGGGGCGCTCGTCACCGGCGACGCCCTCGGACAGGTGGCGAGCCAGACCCTCGAGAACCTCCACGCCGTCTCTAAGGCGGTGGACGCCCTGGTCCTCCGCCCCCTAGTCGGCATGGACAAGGTCGAGGTGATCGAGGAGGCGAAAAGAATCGGTACCTACGCTATCAGCATCTTGCCGCAGCAGGACTGCTGCTCCTTTTTGGAACCGCGCCGCCCTGCCACCCGGGCGACGCCGGAGGAGCTCGACGCCGCCGAAACCGGGCTCGACGTCCCCGCCCTGGTGGAGGCGGCCCTCGAGAAGGCCGTGCTTTTAAAAATCCCCTCACCCTACAAAGGCGTGCCGGTCCCCGATCCCGAGCCCCCGGAGGAGGTCTAGATGCGGCGCCTTCTCGCCTTCCTTCTCTTTTTCACACTCGCCTTCGCCGCCGAAAGGCTTTACGTCGCCCCCGACGACGGCGTGGGGTACCTGAAGGCGCTGATCGGAAGCGCCGAACGGGAGATCGACCTCGCCCTCTACCTCTGGACCCGAGGCCGGCTCGACCTCGCCGAGGAGCTAGCCCGGGCGAAGCGGCGGGGGGTGCGGGTACGGGTGATCCTGGACGAGCGCCCGGGGGGCGAGCCCCAGGACCCGGCCGTGCTCGAGGCGCTCCGGGCCGCGGGAATCGAGGTGCGTTTTGCCAGCCCCTTGCGCTTTGCCCACTACCACATCAAGGCCCTTCGGGCCGACGGCCGGCTTTGGATCTCGACCGGCAACTGGACCCGGTCCTCGTTCTCGAGCAACCGGGAATACAGCCTGGTCACCGACCGCGCGGACTGGGTCGCCGAGTTTGAGAAGGTCTTTGAAGCCGACTGGGAGGCTAAGCCCCTCGCCCTAGACGACGCCAAGCTCGTCTGGAGCCCCGAGCGGGTCTACTCGATCTTCCGGCCCTTTTGGGAAGGAAACGCCAAACGGCGCATCCTGGGACTGATCGCGTCCGCCGAACGGGAAGTCTTCATCGAGCAAAACGGCCTTACCGACGAGGAGATCTACGACGCCCTCCTCGAGGCGATGGATCGCGGCGTGCGGGTACGCATTCTCGGCTCGGCGAGCGCGCAAACGAGCGGTTACTTCGGCCAAATGGCAAGGCGGCTTGCCGAACAGGGGGCCGAGGTGCGGTACCTCTCCGGGCTCAAGGTCCACGCCAAGGCGATGCTGGTGGACGGGAGGGTCGCCTTCCTGGGTTCGCAGAACTTCACCCCCACCGCCCTCACCGCAAACCGGGAGCTGGGAGCGGTGATCAACGAAGGCGAGGCGCTTTTTCGGCTCAAGGAGACGATGGAACGGGACTGGGCAAGCGCCCGCCCCGCCGTCCGCCCCCCCTCCGGCGCCGTTCCCTGGTATCAGGCGGGCCGGTATTTAGGCCAGGTGATCGAGGTCGAGGGCCGGGTGATCGGGATCAAGGACGCGGGAGGGGTTTACCGGCTCCTCTTCGACCCCGCGGAGCGCTTCGTGGTGGTGATCCCGAAGCATGAAGCGCGTCGCTTTCCCCTCCACAGCTACGTCGGCCGCACCCTCCGGGTGACCGGTCGGGTGCGGACCTTCCGCGGCCGGCCCGAGATCGTGGTGAAAAGCCCGAAACAGATCGAGGTGGTACGGTGAAGGAGCTTACAGACCTCCTGGAGGCGCTCGGGCTCGAGGCCCGCGAGGCCGAGCACTACGTGGTCGGCGAGCTTAGGAGCGACGACGAGATCGTCCGCGTCTACCTCTCGCCCGAAGGCGAGGTGCGGCTCGAGCGCCGGCGGATCGAGGGCGACGAGGTCCGGCCGGGGGCGATCGCTGGCAACTCCGGCGAGTATCTACGCCGGGTCGAGGTGCTCGAGGTCTTCCTCACCCGCGACGCGGAAAACCCGGTCAGCCTGATCGCCGACTGGCTCGCGGGGGCCCGTCCGGATTGAGGAGCACTTCCCCGAGGACGGCTTCCACGTCGGCTAGGATGCGCCGGACCTCCCCCTCGGCGAAGTGGCCCATCAGCGAGACCCGGAAGATCCGGCCCTTTAGCGGGCCCTGCCCGCCCGCGATGCGGTAGCCGCGCTCGAGGAAGGCGCCCGTAAGCGCCTTTTGGGAGACGCCCTCGGGCAGGTAGAAGGCGGCGGTGGCGGGGCTTTGGAACGCCTCGGGCGCGGGGGCCCCCTCCTTGGCGGGCACGGGCACCAGCCCGAGACGTTCGCCGATGGCGTAGAGCGAGCGGTTCCACTGGGCCTTACGCTCGAGGTGGGCGTCGAGCTCGGGGAGCAGGACGGAAAGTACCTCCCGCGCCGCGAGCACGAGCTGGATCGCGGGGGTGTAGGCTCCTTCCCCGGCCCGCTGGCTTTCGAGCTCGCGGACGAGGTTCAGGTAGTAACCCCTCGGTTTCAAGGCGGAAAGCGCGCGGTTTCCCAGGGCAACGAAAGCGAGCCCGGGGGGGAGCATCAGGCCCTTTTGGCTGCCGGAGACGGCGGCGTCGAGCCCCATCGCGTCGAGGGCGAAGGGGGCGAGAAAGAGGCTCGTCACCGCGTCCGCCACCACAAGGAGCTCGGGGTTTCTCTCCCGGGCCGCCTTTGCGATCTCGGCGACGGGGTTTAAGACCCCGGTCGAGGTCTCGGAGTGGGTGAGGAAAAGCCCCCGGGTATCCGGCGTGACCCGCGCGGCGATGGCCTCCGGGTCCAGC
>JALSJG010000130.1 GCA_026989475.1 Thermaceae bacterium
CCCGCCCAGTTCGCGACCCCCGAGCTCGTGAACTTCGCCCTCAAGGAAGCGCGAGGTCTTTTGTGCGTCGCCATCACCGAGGAGCGGGCGGCGGAGCTCGAGCTCCCCCCAATGGTCCGGGAAAACAGCGACCCCCACGGCACCGCCTTCACCGTGAGCGTGGACGCCGCCGACGCCACCACCGGGATCAGCGCCCACGAGCGGGCGCGAACGATCCGGCTCCTCGCCGATCCCGAGGCCGGGGCCAGGGACCTCCGGCGTCCCGGCCACGTCTTCCCGCTGGTGGCCCGGAAGGGGGGCGTGCTCCGCCGCGCCGGGCACACCGAGGCGGCGGTGGATCTCGCCCGGCTCGCCGGGCTTTTCCCCGCCGGAGCGCTGATCGAGATCATGAAGGAGGACGGGAGCATGGCGCGGCTCCCTGAGCTCGAGCGCTTCGCCGGGCGCCACGGACTGCCCCTCGTCACCATCGCCGACCTGATCCGCTACCGTCTTGACCGGGGCGACCGCTTCGTCACCCGCGAGGCCGAGGCCCGGCTTCCCACCCAGTTCGGCGAGTTCACGATCGTCGGCTACCGGGACCAAACCACCGGGGAGGAGCACGCCGCCCTGGTCATGGGCGACCTCTCGGGGGAGGAGCCGGTGCTCGTGCGGATGCACTCCGAGTGCCTGACCGGCGACGCCCTCCACTCGCTCCGCTGCGACTGCGGCTTCCAGCGGGACCTCGCCATGCAGAAGATCGCCGAGGAGGGCCGGGGGGTGCTCGTTTATCTGCGCCAGGAGGGAAGGGGAATCGGCCTCGTCAACAAGATCAAGGCCTACCACCTGCAGGACACCGGACTCGATACCGTGGAGGCAAACCTCGCCCTCGGTTTTCCGCCCGACCTCCGGGACTACGGGGTCGGGGCCCAGATCCTCTACGACCTGGGGGTTCGCAAGGTGCGGCTCCTCACCAACAACCCCCGCAAGATTCGGGCCCTTTCCGGCTACGGCATCGAGATCGTCGAACGAGTGCCGTTAAGGACCGGGGACAACGAGCACAACCGGGACTACCTGAGGACCAAGAAAGAGAAGCTGGGGCATTGGATGGAGTAGTAGGGCTTGTAGCTTGTGGTGGGAGGATAGCTTTTCTACGGGCCACAGGCTAACCGGAGGTTTCTATGCTCGAGATCAAAGGCAACCTGAACGCGAAGGGCGTTCGGCTCGGGATCGTGGTGAGCCGGTTCAACGAGCTGGTGACAAAGGAGCTCCTCGCCGGGGCGATCGAGGCCTACAAGCGACTCGGCGGGGATGAGGCCGACCTCGTCGTGGTCTGGGTTCCGGGTTCCTTGGAGCTTCCCTTGGTCGCCAAGAAGCTCGCCGAGCGCCCGGATATCCACGCGGTGGTGGCGATCGGGGCGGTGATCCGGGGGGCCACCTACCACTTCGAGGTGGTGGCGAACCAGTCCGCCGCCGGGCTCGCAAAGGCCCAGCTCGACACCGGCACCCCGATCGTGAACGCGATCCTCACCACCGATACCCTCGAGCGGGCCCTGGAGCGCGCCGGCACCAAGGCGGGCAATAAGGGCGCCGACGCGGTGATGGCGGCGGTGGAGATGGTTCGAGCGTTGGGAGAACTGTAAGGGGTCGCCGATTTATAAGGCCCTTAGGCCCATGGCTTGCGGCCTGTCGCCTGTGGAAGGCTTTTCCCACAAGCTACGAGCTACAGGCCACTCGGTTATTTTTGCTTACACCGGACCACCAACACCGGCGTCTCCACCCGCCGGAGCACCCCCTCGGTGACCGAGCCGAGGAGGATGCGGTCCAGCCCGCTCCGGCCGTGGGTGCCCATCACGATCATGTCGTAATCGGGGGACAAGGAGACGATGGCCTGGACCGGGTTCGGGTCCTCGACGAGCTTGGTCTCCGCCTTCACACCCCGGGCCTCGGCCATCTTACGGGCGCGCTCGAGCGCTTCTTTGGCCGCCTTCTTCAGGTCTTCGACGAGCTCGAAGGCGTACGGCACCGCTTCCGGGGTCACCCAGAGCGCGGCCATGGGGTTTTCCAAAACGTAGACGAAGGTGACCTCGGCCCCGAGCTTCTCCGCGCACTCGAGCCCCTTCTCGATCGCCTGCTCGCTGCAGGGGCTGCCGTCGGTGGGCATGAGGAGTTTTTGCATGCTTCCATGATAGGCCAGTGGCTTCTGTTCCGGAGCTTGCTGAGGTTTATGGTTTTCCACAAGCTACAGGCCACGGGCCATAAGCTCCCGTATACTTCCCCCGTGGCCACGATCACGACCGAGACCCTGAGGAACGGGCTCGTGCTGGCGGTGGAGGAACAGCCGGAAAACCGCGGTGCGGCGTTTTCGCTGCTCGTCCCCGTAGGCGCCACCACCGACCCCGAGGAACTCGGGGGTTCGGCGGCGGTGCTCGAGCACTGGCTCTGGAAGGGCGCCGGCCCCTACGACGCCCGCGCCTTCGCCGAGGCCCTCGACGACCTCGGCGTACGCCGGGGGAGCCAGACCGGGGTGGAGTACACCACCTTCTCCGCCGCCCTCCTGCCCGAGGTGCTGCCGCGGGCGCTCGAGCTCTTCTCCCTTCTCTTCCTCGCGCCGAGGCTCGAGGACGCCACCTTCGAATCCGCCCGGCGGGCGGTGGAGGAGGAGCTCGCCGCGCTCGAGGATGACCCCCCGAAAAAGCTCTTCGTCCGCCTCCGCGGCGAGGTCTTTAAAAGCCCCCACGGGCGGAACGTCGAGGGCCGTTTCGAGACCCTCGCCCGGATCACCCCCGAGGCGCTAAGGGTCCAGTTCGCCCGCCGCTACACCCCGAGGGGCGCGATCCTGGCGGTGGCCGGCGGGGTACGCTTCGAGGAGGTCCGGGAGGCGGTGGA
>JALSJG010000131.1 GCA_026989475.1 Thermaceae bacterium
AGGAAGTTGATGACCTCGTTGACCCAAAGCCCCCAGGCGAGCACGGTGGCGCCCGCTTCCTGCGCCGCCTTCAGGGTGGGGTAGGGGCCGGGCTCGGTGCCGGCCTTGAGCAGGATGTAGAGGTTGGAGAAATCGGTTCCGCCTAAGAGGAGCCCGATCGGCGGCATGAGGACGTTTTGAACAAACGACTTCACCACCGCGCCGAAGGCGGCGCCGATCACGATGCCGATCGCCATATCGAGGACGTTGCCCCTTTGAATGAACTCCTTGAACTCCTTTAACATAACGTCTTCAGTTTATCGCAAAAACAAAAAGGCGGGCGGTCAAAAACCGCCCGCCCCGCTCGCCGCCGGGTCTACATATGCTCGATCAGCGCCCGGCCAAACTCGCTCGTCTTAAGGAGCTTCGCCTCCCGGCCCTCGGCGACCATCAGGCGGTGGAAGTCGTAGGTGACGAGCCCTTCCTTGATCGTCGCCTCCATCGCTTGGATGATCCGGTCGGCGGCCTCCTTCCAGCCCATGTAGCGGAGCATCATCTCGCCCGAGAGGATGACCGAGCTGGGGTTGACCTTGTCCTGCCCCGCGTACTTGGGGGCGGTGCCGTGGGTGGCCTCGAAGACCGCGTGGCCGGTCTTATAGTTGATGTTGGCTCCGGGGGCGATGCCGATTCCGCCGACCTGGGCGGCGAGGGCGTCGGAGATGTAGTCGCCGTTTAGGTTCGGGGTGGCGATGACGTCGTACTCCGCGGGACGGGTGAGGATCTGTTGCAGGAAGTTGTCGGCGATCACGTCCTTGATCACGATCGCCTCGCTGGTCTCGGGGTGCTTCATCACGTGCCAGGGTCCGCCGTCCAAGGGCTCGGCGCCGAACTTTTCCCGGGCGACCTCGTAGCCCCAGTTGCGGAAGGCCCCCTCGGTGAACTTCATGATGTTGCCCTTGTGCACCAGGGTGACGCTTTTGCGCCGTTCCTCGATCGCGTAGCGGATCGCGGCCTCCACAAGCCGCTTGGTGCCCTCCTCGCTGATCGGTTTGAGGCCGATCCCCGAGGTCTTCGGGAAGCGGATCTTCTTGTGTTCCTCGGGGAACTCGCGCGCTAAGAAGTCGAGGAGCTTCTTTTGCCCCTCGCTCCCCGCCGGCCACTCCACCCCGGCGTAGGTGTCCTCGGTGTTTTCCCGGAAGATCACCATGTTGACGAGCTCGGGGTGCTTGACCGGGCTCGGTACCCCCTCGAAGTAGCGCACCGGACGGACGCAGGCATAAAGGTCGAGCCGCTGGCGGATGGCGACGTTGATCGAGCGGATGCCGCCGCCCACCGGGGTGGTGAGGGGGCCCTTGATCGCCACCAGGTACTCGCGGATCGCCTCGATCGTCTCGTCCGGGAGCCAGACCTCCTCGCCGTAGACCCGGTTCGCCTTTTCTCCGGCGAAGACCTCCATCCAGGCGATCTTGCGCTTCCCGCCGTAGGCCTTCTCCACCGCGGCGTCGAAGACCGGCTTAGCCGCGTTCCAGATATCGGGACCGGTGCCGTCGCCCTCGATGAAGGCGACGATGGGGTGGTCGGGTACCACCAGCTTCCCGTTTTCAATGCGGATCTTCTCGCCCCATTCGGGAACCTTGATCTTTTGGAACATGCTCCCAAGCCTCCGCTACCCAAGATACCGGCCCTTTGGGGACGGAGGTCCCTTGGCCTCGGCGAGCGCGCGGGCATTTGCGAGGTAGTGGGCGAGTAGGCCGGGGACCAGCGAGCCGGTGGCGAGGTAGGCGGCGCCGAAGAGAAGTCCGGCGAGGAGGACGTAAAGGGGGTAGGCCCAGGCTCGCCGGTCGGGGACCGGGTGAAAGAGGGCGAAGATGAAGGCGCCCAAGGCGACCGCGAGGGGCGGCGGGAGGACGCGGGCGAGCCCGCCCACCAAGAGCCCCCGGAAAAAGAGCTCCTCCGCCAGCGCGCTTGCTCCGGCGAGGGGCAAAAGGGCCCTTTCGGGCAGGGTGCGGACCGCTTCCCGGATCAGCGCCTCGGTAGCCCGGTAGGCGCCCGGGAAAAGCCGGGCGAAGGCGGCCTCGAGCCCCGAGAGCAGGGCGAAAAGAAGCAGGAAGGCAAGGGTGTCGCGGTAGGGGTCGGGCCTCGCCACCACCGGGAGCCCGAGCGCCGCCATCCCCTCCGCTCCGAGGAGGCCGAGCACCGCTTCCAAAAGAAAGAGCAGTCCTGCGGGGCTCACCGCTCCACCCGGAGGAGGAGCCGATGCCGTCGGGTTTTTCCCGGCGGGATCTCGGTGGGGAAGACGAGGAGGAGCTCCTCGCCCCGGCGTTCGAGGGAGAAGGGCCTTGGGCTTTCGAGCACGAGGGCGAGCGCCCCGAGGGCGAGGCGGTGTTGCTCGGCGGGGCCTTCGGGGAGGAGGGCGGGGGGGTCTTTGAGGGCGAGGTTCAAGGCGAAGTAGCCGGAAAAGGCCCCGCCGTCCTCGCGCCCGATCCGCCACTCGAGCTCAAGCGCCTCCTCCTTCGGCCGCGGGCGGTAGGTGGCCTTCAGGGTGAAGCCCCGGTGGCTTGCAGCCAGGTGGACCCGGTCGCGGTACTTGGTGGCCTCGAAGCGGAGTTCGTGCCAGCCGTCCCCGAGTGCCTCGGGATCGGCGGCGATCCGGGGCACCATGCTCCGGCCCCCGAGCAGGGGCAGTTCGAGCTCCCGCACGTCGAAGGCGAAAAGCGCGCCGCCCTCGGCGGGGCGGAGGTAGAGGTTTAGGGTGTGGCTTTCGAGGATCGCCTCGGCGAAGCCGTCTGCGTCCATGTCCTCGAGGTAGAGCTCGAGCCAGGCGTACTTCCTGGGGTCGCAGCGGTTTTCGGCGGCGAGCAGCTCGCGCCAGGCGTAG
>JALSJG010000132.1 GCA_026989475.1 Thermaceae bacterium
GGCCGAGCGCCTCCTTCGCGGGGAGGCCCCAAGGCTTGAAGGCGACCTCGCCGAGGCCGCGCGCTACCGGGCGCTCGGTGTGCTCGAGGCCGAGCTCAAGCGGCTTGCCGAAGTAGCAGTGGCGGAGGAATCACGCATCCCCGAGCTCCTCGACCGGGCCCTCCTTTACCTCCGGTTGAAGACCGGCCGCGAGCCCCGCCCCGCCGACCTCGCTTTCCTCCCCCCGCGGGTGCGGAGCCTGCTCTCCGCCCGGCTTGGCCACCGGTCATAATGGGAACATGGCTAGCGGCGACAGCAAAATCAAAGCGGGCTACATCTGGATGAACGGCCGCTTCGTCCCCCAGGAGGAGGCCACTACCAGCGTCCTCTCCCACGCCCTGCACTACGGCACCAGCGTTTTCGAGGGCATCCGGGCCTACGAAACCGAGCGGGGCCCGGCGGTCTTCAGGCTCAAGGAGCACGTGGACCGGCTCTTCGCCTCGGCCAAGGCACTCCTCCTTGAGATTCCCTATTCCAAGGAGGAGATCGAGCAGGCGATCCTCGAGATCATCAAGAAAAACGGCTGGAAGTCCTGCTACATCCGACCGCTCGCCTGGTTCGGCGACCACTCGCTGGGGGTGAACCCGCTCCCCAACAACCCCGCCGAGGTGATGATCGCCACCTGGGAGTGGGGGGCTTACCTCGGAGAGGAGGCGGTGCGCAAGGGGGCGCGGCTCATTACCAGCTCCTGGCGCCGCTTCCCCGGCGACGTGATGCCGGGTAAGGCCAAGATCGGCGGCAACTACGTGAACTCGGCCCTCGCCAAAATGGAGGCCCTGAAGGCAGGCGCCGACGAGGCGATCCTGCTCGACGCCCAGGGCTTCGTCGCCGAGGGTTCGGGGGAGAACCTCTTCTACGTCAAAGACGGCGTGATCTACGCCCTCGAGACCTCGGTCACCCTGCCCGGCATCACCCGGGACTCGGTGATCCGAATCGCCCGCGACCTCGGGTACCGGGTGGAGATCGCCCACCGCGTGACCCGGGACGTGCTCTACGCCGCCGACGAGGTCTTCATGACCGGAACCGCCGCGGAGGTGACCCCCGTCTCCTACATCGACCACCGCCCCATCGGCGCCGGCCAGGCCGGCGAGATCACCATGCGGCTTCGCCAGGTCTACCTCGAGGCCGCCACCGGCAGGCGCCCGGAGTACGCCGACTGGCTGACCTACGTGGCGTAATCGCCGAACCCGTACGCCTTTCGCCCGGGCAGGCCGCCCGGGCGTTCCTTAGCGCCCCGCCTTGGACTTCCCGCCACCTCTGCTTTCGTCGGTCGTAGGCGCTTTTGCTCATTCTCAAAAGGCGCAAAAGGCGGTTAACTCCGAGACCCAGCTCACGGCGCACCGCTTCCAGCTCCAAAAAGTTCGCTAGACTTGCAGGGCCATCTCGGCCAGGACCTCCTTCAGTTGCTTGTTCTCGTTCTCCAGGGCTTTGATCTGGTCATCGGGTCCTTTGCCTTTCAGGGCAGCTTCCCCGCCCTTGAGGAACCGGTCGCGCCAGGCAAGCAGGGTCTTGTAGCTGACCCCATGCTTTCTTGAAGCTTCGCTCATTGAGAGCTCCCCGCGCAGGATGCTCAGCACGATGGCGACCTTCTCCAAGTCGTGTCTGCTCCGCAAAGCAGCCGTGCTCCAGCTCCTTGTAGCCATTTTGCTGATACACTACCCCCCTCTTACCTTGCAAGTGGTGCCGTTTGGAGCGAAGCACTACAGCCAAGCAGAGTGCTTCCTTCGGCCTGGCTGATGTCGGGGGAGGTGCGGTGTGGGGTCTCGCTTTCGTATCGGGTGCGGGGGGTGGACTGGAATCGGAACTTGCGCGGCGGTGCTCGCAAGGCTTTGGGTTCTAGAATAAGGGTCGGTGTTCAAGTACCGGGGACCCGAGCCGAAGGGCGACCAGCCCAAGGCGATCCGCGAGCTCGTCGAAGGGCTAAGGGCCGGCGAGCGCTACCTTACGCTCCTCGGCGCCACCGGGACCGGCAAGACCATCACCATGGCCAAGGTCATCGAGGCCATGGGCAGGCCGGCCTTGGTGCTCGCCCCCAACAAGGTGCTCGCCGCCCAGCTCGCCGCCGAGTTCCGGGAACTTTTCCCCGAGAACGCGGTCGAGTACTTCATCAGCTACTACGATTACTACCAGCCCGAGGCCTACGTTCCCGGGCGCGACCTCTACATCGAAAAGGACGCGAGCATCAACCCCGAGATCGAGCGGCTCCGTCACTCGACGACGAGGAGCCTTTTGACCCGGCGGGACGTGATCGTGGTCGCCTCGGTGAGCGCGATCTACGGCCTCGGTAGCCCCGAGGACTACCGCCGGTTGAACCTGATCGTCGAGGTGGGGAACCGGATCTCCCGGGAGGCGCTGATCGAGCGGATGGTCCAGCTCTTCTACGAGCGGAACGAGGTCGCCCTCGAGCCCGGCCGCTTCCGGGCCAAGGGCGAGACCATCGAGGTTTGGCCGGCCTACGACACCGAGCCCCTCCGGGTCGAGCTCTGGGGCGACGAGGTCGAGCGGATCAGCGTGATCCACCCGGTGACCGGGGAGCGCCTCCGGGACCTGCCCGGCTTCGTGCTCTACCCCGCCACCCACTACGTCACCCCGGAGGAAAAGCTCCGCCCGGCGATCGAGGCGATCAAGCAGGAGCTCGCCGAGCGGGTGGCGGAGTTTGAAGCCCAGGGCAAGCTGCTCGAGGCCCAGCGGCTTAAAGAGCGCACCCTCTACGACCTCGAGATGCTCCGCCTCACCGGCACCTGCAAGGGCATCGAGAACTACGCCCGCCACCTCTCGGGCCGGGCCCCGGGCGAGCCCCCCGACACTCTGCTCG
>JALSJG010000133.1 GCA_026989475.1 Thermaceae bacterium
GTCTTCACCTACACCCCCCGCCCCGGCACCCGCGCGGCCCGGCTCCCTCAGGTCCCCCATCCGGTCAAGAAAGAGCGCACCCGGAAGCTCATCGCCCTCGCCACCCGGCTCGCCGAGGAACGGATCCGCCCCAAGCTGGGGGCGCGTACCACCCTCCTCGTCGAACGGGCCGAGGGAGGCCTCCTCCGCGGCCACACCCCCGACTACTACGAGGCCCGGGTTAGGGGCGAGGCAACTCCCGGCGAGACCGTTTCCTTCGTGATCGAAGGCGCCGAAGGCTACACGCTCCTAGGTCGGTCGACCTAAAAGAGCCGCCGCACCGGAAGGTACGTGCTTAAGGCGGGATCTTCCCCCAGGAAAAAACGCATGGGCCTGGCGCCACGGGTCGCTTAGGGCGCGGAGCCCGGCGCTACGGGACGCGATCGAGGCCGCGTTCGCGGTCCGCGACCCGCGTCCCCGGTAAATACGGTGGTCGGGCTCCCGTCTCAAAGGCGCTAAAGCCAGGTACTCCCGGCCTCGCACTGCAGTCCGCCGGGAGCTTCTCCCGGGAGAGCCGGGCCGGGGGCGGCGCTTCCGGCTTCACCCAGGCCGCACCCCGACCTCGTGCCCCCGGCCCTCGCCAACATGGCAAGCTGCGCCCCCACCAAGGCCCAGCTAGTATCCTGACCGGTATGGACTGCCTCTTCTGCCGCATCGTCGCCGGCGAGCTCCCGGCCAAGAAGGTCTACGAGGACGAGAACTTCGTCGCCTTCCACGACATCCGGCCCAAGGCCCCGGTGCACGTGCTGGTGGTACCCAAGGAGCACGTGGACCGGCTATCCGACTACCCCGACGACGAAACCGGCGAGAAGAAGCTCGGCGCCCTCTTCCGCACCGTGAACCGGGTGGCGACGAAGGTGCTCGGCCTCGACGGCTACCGGGTGATCGTGAACGTGGGGGAAAAGGGCGGCCAGGAGATCTTCCACGTCCACGTGCACATCCTGGGCGGCTGGCGCTAGGCCCGGAAGGCCTCGAAGATCGCCTTCGCCGCCTGGGCGTAGGGCATCAAGGCGAAGAGGTTGCCCTTTTTGAGCCTGAGCTGGCCCCGGGTAAAGGCGCTCACCACGTCGAGCTCGCCCCGGACGAGCTTCTCCCAGGCTTCGGGGCTCGCCTCGATGACGAAGTCGGCCTCCTCCGGCGTTCCTCCGGGCCGGGCCTCGGCGCAACGACCGGGTTCCATCCGGAGAAAGACCGATTGCCCGTCGACTTGAAACAAAAACGCGCCGGCCTTGGTAACCGTCCGTTGGAAAGCCTCCGATTCGTTGAGGCGCTTACAAAGATCGGCAAGGGTTGCTTCGTCCAGCTGCATGAGGCGATTTTAATCCAAAGACCGAAGGGGATTGTGCACGATCTCAGGCCTCCGCCACCCCGCCCTGGGGCTCGACCTTGGCTTCCTCCACCGCCGCTTCCTCGACGAGCTTTTCGTCCACATAGATCGGGGCTTCGGCCCTTAGGGCGAGGGCGATCGCGTCCGAGGGCCGGGCGTCGATCTCGTACTCGATGCCTTTGTGCTCGATCACCAGCCGAGCGAAAAAGGTGTTCTCTTTAAGTTCGGTGATCTCAACCCGCGAAAGCTTTCCCCCGAACATCTCCAGCACGCTCAGGAGCAGATCGGGCGTCAAGGGACGGGGCGGCTTCTCCCCGGCCAGGGCGATGGCGATGTTCTGGCCCTCAAGCGCGCCGATCCAGATGGGCAGGAGCTTGCCGTTCTCGGCGCGCAGGAGGACCACCACGCCCCCGGAGTTCGGGTCCACCCCGAGGTTCTCTACTTTCGCCTTAAGCATGGCCCCATTATAGGTTCCCGGGGATAAACTGAAAGCATGAGGACTTACCCTGTGGAGATCGCCGGGGTCCGCCGCGAGCTCCCCATCGTCCAGGTGGGGGAGGACGTGGCGGTGGCGCTATTGAACCTTCTCGGCGACACCGAGCTCACCGAGGCGGTGGCCGGGGAGATGGCCCGCCGCCTCCCCGAGGGGGCCGAGGTCCTGGTTACCCCCGAGGTCAAGGCGGTTCCCCTGGCCCACGCGCTCTCGGTCAAGACCGGGCTGCCCTACGTGGTCGCCCGCAAGACCGCGAAGCCCTACATGCAAAACCCGGTGAGCCGGGAGGTGGTCTCGATCACCACCGGAAAACCCCAGCTTCTGGTGCTGGACGGCGCCGACATCGGCAAGATCCGGGGGAAGAAGGTGGTGATCGTGGACGACGTGGTCTCCACCGGAAGCACCCTGAAAGGGCTCCGCGAGCTGATCGAGAGCGTCGGCGGCAAGGTGATCGGCGTCCTCGCCGTCTTCACCGAGGGCACCCCCCGCGACGACGTAATCGCTCTGGGGCACCTGCCCCTCTTCCAGCCGGAAGAATCGGACGGGAGGCCGAGATGACCACCCTGGAGACCTACCCGATCACCGTGGGCAACGTCACCCGTCACGTCCCCCTCGTAGAGACCCTACCGGGGATGCGGATCCCCCTCGTCGAGTTCCTGGGGGACACCGAACTGGTGGAGGAAGCCGCCCGGCTCCTCGCCGAGAAGGTGCCCGAGGAGGCCGAGCTGCTCTTTTCCCTGGAGTGCAGCCCGGTTCCCCTGGTCCACCGGCTGGCCCAACTGACCGAGCTCCCCTACGTGGTCGCTCGCAAGCGCCGCCGGGCCTACATGGAGGATCCCCTGATCCAGGAGGTCCCCTCGCTCACCCTGGGCGCGAGCGACACCCTCTGGCTCGACCGGCGCTGGGCCGAGCGGATCATGAACCGCAAGGTGACGCTGGTGATGGACGTGGTGAGTTCGGGCGGCACGATGAAGGCCCTGGACCG
>JALSJG010000134.1 GCA_026989475.1 Thermaceae bacterium
AGGCGATCGACGGGGACTCCGCCGGACTCGCCGAGCTCCTCGCCGTGCTCTCGGCGCTCTCCGGTCTCCCCCTCCGGCAGGACCGGGCGATCACCGGGGCGGTGGACCAGACCGGAAGGGTCCTCCCGGTGGGCGGCATCCCCGAGAAGGCGGAGGGGCTGGTGGCGGCCGCCCGGGCGCTTGGGGCTCCGGGGGTGGGCCTTTTGCTCCCCCGGGCCAACCTGCCCCACCTGATCGCCGAGGGCGCCCTCCGGGAAGCCCTCGCCGAGGGGTTTTTGGAGGTCTACGCGGTCGAGACCGTGGACGAGGCGATCGAGCTCGCCTTCGGCCGGAGCCCCTCCCGGGTGCACCGGGCGGTGGCCGAGCGGCTCTCCGCCTTTAAAAAGCTCGAGGACGGCGAACGCTAACCCTTTCTCATGGCTTCGGGCTAGCATGGGCCCTATGAAGCGCTCTTTCCTCCTGGCTCCGCTCCTCGCCGCCCTGGCCCTGGCCCAGCCCGGCGGGCCGGTCACCTTCGATCCCCTCTTTTGGGCCAAGGCGAAACCCGAGGAGGTCCGCGCCCACTTCGAGACCCTGGCCGGGGGCGACGAGGCCGCGCTCGGCCGGATCGTAAAGCGAACCGACCGCTTCGGCCGCACCCCCCTCCACTACGCCGCCGCCCTCAACCAAGACCCCAAGGTCAGCGAGCTCCTGATCGAGCTCGGGGCCGAGGTGAACGCCCGGGATCTCTTAAAGTTCACCCCACTCCACTACGCCGCCGCCTTCAACGAAAACCCGGCGGTCACCGAGCTCCTCCTCGAAAAAGGCGCCGAGCTCATGGCCACCGACGTCGAGGGCAAGACCCCCCTCCACGTCGCCGCCATCAACCAGAAAAACCCCGAGGTTATCGCGGTGCTTTTAAAGGCCGGGGCGGATGCCAAGAAGCAGGACATCTTTGGCAAGACCCCGCTGGACTACGCGCTGGAAAACCCCCACCTCAAAGACGGCCCGGCGATCGCCCTCTTAAAGGCCGCGATGCGGTGATCCGAAGCCGCCAAAACCCGAAGGTCAAGGCCCTCGCCCGGCTCAAGACCAAAAAGGGCCGGAAGCAGGCGGGGGCCTTTCTCGTCGAGGGGCCCCGGGAGATCGCCCGGGCCCTCGCCTCCCCCCGGGTGCGGCCCGAGCTTTTGGTGGTGGACCCGGAAAACGTGAGCCCGGAAGAGGCCGCGATCCTCGCCGCCCACCCCGAGCTCCCCCGGCTCGAGGTCGCCCCACCGGTCCTGGAAAAACTCGCCTACCGGGAACACCCGGGCGGGCTTCTCCTCGTCGCCCGGGCCAAAGCTCTCGAGCTCCACGCCCTCCCCCTCGGCGAAAACCCCCTGGTGCTGGTGGCGGTGGGGCTGGAAAAACCCGGGAACCTGGGGGCGGTCTTCCGGAGCGCCGACGCCGCCGGGGCGGCGGTGGTGGTCGCCGACCCCCGGGTCGAGCCGTTTGCGCCCCAGACGATCCGCGCGAGTACCGGAACCGTCTTCGCCGTGCCCTTTGCCCTCGCGCCCGGGGAGGCGGTCCGGAACTGGCTCAAGCAAAGGGGGCTTTCCACGGTGGCGACGAGCCCCGCCGCAAAAACCCTCTACTGGGAGGCCGATCTCAAAGGGCCGGCGGCGATCCTGATCGGCCCCGAGGAGAGCGGGCTTTCCCCCGAGTGGCTCGCCGCCGCCGAGCGGGCGGTGCAAGTTCCGATGCAGGGCAGCGCCGACAGCCTGAACGCCTCGGTGACCGCCGCCCTCCTCCTTTACGAGGCGCTGCGCCAGCGCCGGGCTGATTAAACCGGGCTCAAGTTTCCCAAAAACCCCTTGACAGCCCCGGGCCCCTCCCGGATAATGCATCCCGGAAGTTGACACTCCAGGGGCTGGAGTGTCAAAACCGCGGAAGGAGGGGTTGGTTATGGCGACGGAGACCAAGGTGCGGATCAAGCCTCTGGGTGACCGCGTAGTGGTGAAGCCGATCGAGGAGGAAGAGGTCACCAAGAGCGGGATCGTCCTTCCCGATACCGCCAAGGAAAAGCCCCAAAAGGGCGAGGTCCTGGCGGTAGGCGCGGGCAAGCTGCTCGAGAACGGCGAACGGGTGCCGCTTGAGGTCAAGGAGGGCGACATCGTCGTCTTCGCCAAGTACGGCGGCACCGAGATCGAGCTCGACGGCGAGGAGTACGTGATCCTCTCGGAGCGCGACCTGCTCGCGGTCATCGAGAAGTAAGGGAGGTGAGGTCGTATGGCGAAGATCCTGGTCTTTGACGAAGAGGCTCGCAGGGCGCTGGAGCGCGGCGTGAACGCGGTGGCCAACGCGGTCAAGGTGACCCTGGGTCCGCGGGGCCGGAACGTGGTGCTCGAGAAGAAGTTCGGCAACCCCACCATTACCAAGGACGGCGTCACCGTCGCCAAGGAGATCGAGCTCGAGGATCACCTCGAGAACATCGGCGCCCAGCTCCTCAAGGAGGTCGCGAGCAAGACCAACGACGTGGCCGGTGACGGTACCACCACCGCCACCGTGCTCGGCCAGGCGATCGTCCGCGAGGGCCTCAAGAACGTGGCCGCGGGCGCGAACCCCCTGGCGCTCAAGCGGGGCATCGACAAGGCGGTCGAGGCCGCGGTGGAGAAGATCAAGTCCCTCGCGATCCCGGTCGAGGACCGCAAGGCGATCGAGGAGGTCGCCACCATCTCGGCCAACGACCCCGAGATCGGCAAGCTCATCGCCGACGCGATGGAGAAGGTCGGCAAGGAGGGGATCATCACCGTCGAGGAGTCCAAGGGGCTCGAGACCGAGCTCGAGTTCGTCGAGGGCTACCAGTTCG
>JALSJG010000135.1 GCA_026989475.1 Thermaceae bacterium
CTGGGGGCTCGGCCTGCCCCCGCTTCTTGCTTCCTTCGTCTCCGGAGCCCTGATCGCCGGGGTGGGGACGGTGCTCTCCTTCGCGCCGGTGCTCTTTTTCCTCTACCTGGCGATGGGGTTTTTGGAAACCAGCGGCTTCCTCGCCCGCTCCGCCTTCATCGCCGACCGGCTGATGCACGCGGTCGGCCTCCCCGGCCGCGCCTTCATCCCCATGATCCTCGGCTTCGGCTGCAACGTCCCCGCGATCTACGCCACCCGTACCCTCGAGTCCTTCGGCGACCGCCTCAAGACCGCCCTCGCCATCCCCTTCATGGCCTGCAGCGCCCGGCTCCCCGTCTTTGCGCTCTTCGCCGCGGTCTTTTTCCCGAAGCATGCGGCGCTCGTGGTCTTTGGCCTCTACCTCACCGGCCTTGTCCTCGGTCTCCTCACCGCCGCCCTCATCGGCCGGATCGCAAAAACCGAGCCCGCGAGCGGGGTGATGGAGCTTCCCCCCTACCGCTGGCCGCCCCTCCGGGTACTCCTCGCCCAGGCCCGGGTGCGCACCATGGACTTCGTGCGCGGGGCAAGCGGCCCCATCCTGCTCGCGATGGTGCTGATCTGGGCGCTTTTGCACCTGCCCCCGGGACCGATCACCCAAAGCCTCTACGCCCGCTTCGCCCAACTCCTTGCTCCGCTTTTTGCCCCCCTTGGGCTTTCCGACTGGCGGCTCGTCGGCGCCCTTGTCCCCGGGTTTATCGCCAAGGAGGTGGTGGTCGGGGCGCTCGGGGTGAGCTTTCTGGGCGCCGAGCCCACCCCCGCCCTCGGCCTCCTTGCCGGCGCCCGGGACCTGGCGGCGGCCTTTCTCACCGCGCTAAAAGAGACGTTCGCCGCCCTCTTCGCCCTCGTCGGCCTGCCCCAGCTTCTGCCCCCGGCCGAGGCCCCCGCCCCCGGGCTCGCCGCCGCGCTCAGCCAGGCCACCGACGCCCGAGGGGCCCTTTCCTACCTCGTCTTCGTACTGCTCTACACCCCCTGCGTCGCTACCCTCGTCGCCCTCCGCCAGGAGCTCGGTCGCCGCTGGGCCGCCTTCAGCGTGGCCTATCAGCTCTCGGTGGCCTACCTCGCAAGCTTTCTCGCAACCCGGATTCTACCGTGACCCGCCAGCTCCTAAAACTACTCCAAAAACCCCGCGCGCTTCCCGAGCTTGCCAAGGAACTGGGGCTCGAGGAGGATACCCTCCGCCTCCTGCTCGCGCGCCTCGCCGCCGCCGGATACGTGGGCCTCGCCTACGAAGGTAGCGAAGCCTGCGGCGTGGCCTGCCAGGCCTGCAGCTTAAGGCGCCTTTGCCCCGCGGCCGGGAGGCCCGAGACCGCGGTGCCATCCGTTTACCGCCTCACCGAAAAAGGAAAAAAGGCGCTAAGCTCAGGGACGTGACCAAGCGGCTCTTCTGGGAGGATCCCTACGCCAAGCGCTTCGAGGCCCGGGTGCTCGAGGTGCGCCCCAAGGGGAAGCACTACGAGGTGCGCCTCGACCAGACCCTCTTCTACCCCACTTCAGGCGGCCAGCCCCACGACACCGGCCGCCTGGGGGAGGCCCGGGTGCTCGACGTGTACGAAAACGAAAAACACGGCGACGAAATCCTCCACCTCACCGACCGCCCCCTCGAGGTCGGATCCGTGGTCGAGGGGGCGATCGACTGGCCCCGCCGCTACCGCCACATGCAACGCCACACCGCCCAGCACATCCTCTCCCAAGCTTTCCTCCGGGCAGGCCAGTGGAACACGGTGGCGGTCAGCCTCAAAAACCCGGTCTTCTCCGTCGACTTCGACATGACCCCGGACGAGGCCGTGGTCAAGGAGGCCGAGGCCCTCGCCAACTGGGCGGTCTACGCCAACCTTCCGATCCGCGCCTTCTTCGTCGAGGAGGCGCGGGTGCCCCTCTTGCCACTCCGCCGGATGCCCAAGGTGCGGGGCACGGTGCGCGTCGTCGAGATCGAGGACTGGGATCTCGCCCCCTGCGGCGGCACCCACCTTCGCACCACCGCCGAGGCCGGCCCGATCAAGGTCTTGGGCTTTGAGCGCTTCAAAAAGCACGCGACGAGGGTCTACGCCACCGCCGGCTGGGAGGCGCTCGAGGACTACCGGAAGAAACACGAGGCTTTAAAGGGCCTCGCCCTCAAGTTCACAAGCCAACCCCTCGAGGTCCCCGAGCGGGTGGAAAAGCTTTGGCGCGAGCTCTACGAGACCAAGGGCCGCTTGATCGAGGCCGAGCGCACCCTCGCGGGACTCCTGTACGAAGCCCTGCCGGGCACGAGGGTCGCCGCCGAGGTCCCTCCCCTGGCCCTTTCGGAGCTCGCCAGGCGGCTTTCCGAGCGACCCGAGACGGCCTTCCTCCTGGTCGCGCCCGAAGGCGATCGGGCCCGCTTCGTGCTCGGCAAGCACCCCGAAGCTCCCCTCGACCTCGGCGGGGTCTTCGAAAAACTAAAAGCCCTCGGCGCCAAGGGCGGGGGCGGCGGCGAGCGCTACCAGGGGATCCTCCCCCCGTCGAAAATCGAGGCCGCCTTACAGAGCTTCCACGGGTACCCGGTAGACTAAAGGGCCGTGATGGACTACCTCGGTGACGAAGCCCAGAACCTACAACCGGGCGACCGCCTCCGCGACCCCCAGGCGGGCAAGTACTACCTGGTCTACGGCGTCCGCGTCTACGACGACTACGATAACGGCATGCTCGACACCTACTACGACCTGATCAGCGAGGACGGCAAGCGCATCGTCCTGCAGGCCCTGGCCATCTACCGCTGGGAACAGGTCTAGCGCGACCCTCCCACCGGCACCATGCCGATCGCGACCGC
>JALSJG010000136.1 GCA_026989475.1 Thermaceae bacterium
CCCGAGCGCTACGGCCTGCTACGGGGCGGCGAGTGGCAGAAGATCGCCGTCGTGGAGGCCTTCGACCCGAGCGGCCGGCTGGACAAGGCGGTGCGGCTCGAAGGGGGCATCGGCGAGGGCTTTCTCACCACCGGGGCGGTGGACTGGAGCAACTACGAGGTTCGCCTCCGGCTCAAGGTGGAAAAGGCCCCGTCGACCGAGAGCGCGGTGCGGTTCCGGCTCTTCCTTAGCGGCGCGGGGGACCGCGCCCTCGAGCTCAGGCTCGGCTACGAGGGCCTGCGCCTCGACAAGCTCGCGGGCGAGCAGCGCTTCACCCTGATCGACCGGCGCGAGCTGGCCGAGACCGGCAGCAGCTTCCTGCGTGATCAGAACTGGCACGACCTGCGCTTCGCCCTCGAGGAAAGCGGCCGCGTCCGGTTCTGGCTCGACGGCACCCTGCTCCTTGAGTGGACCGACCCCGACTACCGGGCTGGCGGCTTCGGGGTGGGCCCCAAGGGCACCACCTTCTTCCTCGACGACCTGGAGATCCGGCGGCTGGGCGGCGCCGCAGAGGGGAGCGCGGCCCCGCGCCCCGGCGACTACTGCGGCTACCGGACCGGGGAGCCCCTTTCCTCGGGGACCTTCCGGCCCACGGCCGCCGAGGTGGAGCTCCGGCTGCTCGGGGGCCATAGCGCGGCCCGCGACTACCGCATCGGCTACTACCCCGCGGGTAGGCCGGAGGCCGCCACCTTCGTGCTCTCCTACGCGGGCGCCTTCGACCCCGCCACCTGCCTGAACCCGCCCCCCGCCGCCCGCTTTTCCCCGGAGGGCCCCTTCGGCATCGTCCACGCCTACGAACACTACGGGAAGAAGCGCATCTACACCGAAGCGCGGTTTAACGAGTCCCCCCGGGGCTTCCGCGCCTACCGGGCGCTCGACGCCGAAGGGGACCCGGCAGGGATCCTGCTTCTCGCCGAGGACTGGGTGGACGGGGACTACGACGACCTCGGACTCCTGCTCGTAGGGGCCGCGCCCGCCGGTTCCTAGGAGGAGCCGTGGCGCTCTTCCTCGCCACCCAGCCCGAGCTGCCCCCGGGTGGCGGGGAGGGGCGTTGCGGCTACCGGCTCGAGCCCGGGCCCGCTCCGGCCCGCTTCCTCGCCGGGGGCCGGGCCCGGGTGCGGGTGCTCGAAGGACCCGCCGGGCTCGCGGTCGGCTACCTGTTGCCCGGGCGGGAGGGCGAACGCGTCGAGCTCCTCCGCCTTATCGAGCCGGTCGTCCCCTGCGCGCGGGGCCCCGAGGCCGCCTTCGCGCCCCCCGGCCCCTTCGCACTCTACGCCGGAGGCCGGAGGACGGGGGCCGGGCTTTGGGTCCTTCCCGCCCGCACCGCCGGCGGAAAACGGGTTTTTCTGATCGAGGGCCCCGGACTGCTCCTCGAGCTCACCGGGGCCGCCCCCGGCTAAGACTTTTCCTAGAACGCTTCCCTATATAATAAGGCTGGTTAAATTACCCGCCCCGCAATCCGCGGACGTCCTAGGCTGGAGCCGGGGGGAACGATGGCGGCGAACCGGCGGCGCGAGGTCTTTGAGAGCTACTGGAGCACCTACTACTGGTGGGTGATGCTCGCCGCCCTGGCCCTCGCCCTCGCCACCCAGTACCCCTGGCGCCACCGGGGGGACCTCGCCGCCGACGCCCTTTTCGCCCTCTGGAGCGGGGCGATGTACCTGGCCGCCCGGCGCTGGCCCTTCTGGGCCCGGCTCGTTCACGCCCTCGGGGTGATCCCGATCCTCGCCTTCTACACCCTGCAGCGGGACACCCGGGTACCCCCGGAGTACCACGCAGAGCTCTTCCTGCTCCTCGCCCTCTTCCCCATCTACGCCGCCACCGCCATGCTGGGGATCTGGGGATTCGCGGTCGCGGCCCTGCTCGCCGGGCTCCTGGGCTTTCCCCTCTTCGACGAGCCCGCGCTGCTTCCGGTGGCGATCTTCTACTGGACCCTGGGGGGGCTCCTTGGACTCGGCTACTACCGGATGGTGGGGCGCCTGCGGGGGTTTCACGAGACCCTCCTGCGCCAGGCCCTCACCGACCCCCTGACCGGGCTCCGCAACCGGCGGGCGCTCGAGGAGGACTACGCCCAGATGCAGGCCCTCGCCAAGCGCGAGAAGAAGCGGCTCGTGCTCACGCTCTGGGACGTCAACGACCTCAAGACGATCAACGACCGCTACGGCCACGCCGCCGGGGACAGGGTCTTGAAGAAGTTCGCCCGGATTCTAAGGGATTCGATCCGTCAGTCGGACGCGGTCTACCGGATCGGCGGCGACGAGTTCGCCGGGCTGCACCTCGGGATCGAGGAGCCCGAGGCCCTGCTCCAGCGCGTTAGGCGCCGGTTTCCCTGGGCCTCCTCCGGCTGGGTGGACGCGACCGACCTCGACTTCAAGACCGCCTACCGCACGGCCGACGAGCGGATGTACCGGGACAAGGCCCACAAACCCGAGGAGCTCGCGAAATTCACCCGGGAGGAGCCGATCGGCTAGAGCACCTCAAAGCCCCGCTTCCGGGCCACCGCGGCGAGCCCCGGCTCGGGGTCGACCGCGACGGGGTGGCGGGCGGAAAGGAGGAGCGGGAGGTCGGCCAGGGTGTCCCCGTAGGCGAACCCGGGCGGCTCCCCGAGCAGGGCCCGCACCCGCTCGGCCTTGACCCGCCCCACGTTGACGGGGCCGGCGAGCCGGCCGGTGGCGCGGCCCGCCCGGAGCTCGAGCGGGGTACCGAGGGCCTCGACCCCGGGAGCGAGCCGCGCCGCGAAGGCCTCGAGCACCGGCTGGTACGTCCCCGAGGCCAG
>JALSJG010000137.1 GCA_026989475.1 Thermaceae bacterium
AGGACCAGTTTCCGCTTGGGGTGTAGACCTCGAAGAGAAGGAGGCGCTCGGCGGGAAGCGGGGGGGCGAGCACGTGGCTGATCTGGCGGGTGACGTTCTCCCCGCCGCGGATCTCCACCGGGATCTCGCCGGGGAGGATCCGCCTAGGCGGAAGCTTCCCCTCGGCGGGGGCGCTTCCCACCGCGAAGGCGAACGCGTCCAGGGCTTCGACCTCGATCGGGGTGCCGGGAGGGGCGTAGAAGACCTCGGGGAGCTCGGTAAAGACGCTCTTTCGCCCGGTTTCGAAGACCGCCTCCCCGAGCCGGATCCTGGCCCGGCCAGAAAGGGGCACGAGCGCCGCCTCCTCGTCCTCCTTGAAGTACCGGTAGCGCCCGCCGGGGGCGAGCTCGAGGGCGAAAAAGCTCAGGTACTTCCAGCCCGCGCGCTCCGGCGTGACCGCGATCTTGACCTCGGCGCCACCGGGTTTGAGGAGAAGTTCAGACATCTTGCACCTCCGAGATCGCCACCGGCCGGCCCTCGCGGTGGCTCTTGGTCGCCGCCAGGGCGATCTTCAAAGCGGCGAGGGCATCCTCGGGGCCGGGGGTCGGCGTCCGACCCGCGCTTACCGCGGCGACGAAGGCTTCGAGCTCGGTCCGGTAGGCCTCCTTGAAGCGGTCCATGAAGAAGTGGTAGTGGTCGGCCTCGAGCCCCCCTTCCCGGAAGCGCCAGGTAGGGGTCCTCGGCACCGCGTCCACCACCACCTTGCCGCCCTCGCCGAAGACCTCGGTGCGGATGTCGTAGCCGTAGACCGAGCGGCGACTGTTTTCCACCACCCCCTGGGCCCCGTTTTCGAAGAAGAGCACGGTGATCGCGGTGTCCACGTCGCCGAGCTCGCCGATCTCGGGAGCTACCCGCACCGCGCCGAAGGCCTGGACCCGCGCCACCTCGCCCACCAGGAAGCGGGCGAGGTCGTAGTCGTGGATCGCCATGTCGAGGAAGAGCCCGCCGCTGGCTTCGAGGTACGAAAGCGGGGGAGGAGCGGGGTCGCGGCTTACCGTCCGGAACTGTTCCACCCGGCCCACCGCGCCCTCGTCGAGGAGCCTCCGGGCGCGGACGTAGGCGGGGTCAAAGCGGCGCTGGAAGCCGATCTGGAAGGGCACGCCGGCCTCTCGCACCGCCGCCAGCGCTTGCTCGGTCTCGGCCAGGGTGAGGGCCACCGGTTTTTCGACGAATACGGCCTTCCCAGCCCTCGCGGCGGCCTCGATCAGGGCCGCGTGGGTGTCGGTGGGGGTGACGATGACCACCGCCTCCACCGCGGGATCCTCGATCGCCTCCCGGGCCTCGGCGTAGGCCCGCTCGGCCCGGGCGAGGAAGCGGACCTCCTCCCGGGCCGCTTTCCGGGGGTCGGCGACCGCCACCACCCGGGCCTCGGGGATGCCGGCGAGGGCCCTCGCGTGCTCCCTGCCCATGCGGCCGGCGCCGAGGAGGGCGATCCCCAGGCGCTTCATCGTTTCACCCCCTCAAGGACCCGCTCGGCCACCCGGCGGGGGGAGAGACCGTAGCGGTCGAGCAACCAGTCGTTGGGGGCGGACTCGCCCCAGACGTCCTCGATGCCGATCCGGACCACCGGTTTGGGGTCGTGCTCCCCGAGCACCTCGGCGACGAGTCCCCCGAGCCCGCCGTAGATCGAGTGCTCCTCGGCGGTGAAGACCTTGGGGTAGGGGCGGAGCTTTTGGACGAGGTCCTCCTCGTCCAGGGGCTTGATCGAGCCCACGTGGTAGACGCCGGCCTCGATCCCCTCGGCCAGAAGCTGCCGGGCGGCCTCGAGGAGCCGGGCCGTTTGCACCCCGGTACCCACCAGGGCGAGGTCGCGGCCGGGCTTGAGCTCGAGCACCCGCCCGGGGGCAAACCGGTAGTCCTCGGGGAGGACGACCGGGCTCGGGTCCCGGGTGAGCCGGAGGTAGACCGGCCCCACATACGCGGTGGCCCAGCGCATCATCGCCCGGGCCTCGACCGCGTCCAGCGGCGCGAGCACCACCATCTCCGGCATCGCCCGTACGATCGCGAGGTCCTCGACGTCCTGGTGGGTCTTGCCGGTGTACCCGGTGAGGAGCCCGGAGTAGGCGGCGCCGATCTTGACGTTGGCCTTGGTCTGGGCGACGAGCATCCTAAGGGGGTCCGCCGCCCGGTGGGTGAAGAAGACGGTGAACGAGGAGAGCCAGGGGATGAACCCGAGAAAGGCGAGCCCGGCGGCGACGCCCAGCATGTTCTGCTCCGCGATGCCCATCTCGAGAAAGCGCTCGGGGAAGGCGGCCTCGAACCGGTCGGCCTTGGTGGAGTTGGCGAGGTCGCCGTCGAGGACGAGCAGGTTCGGGTACTCGGCGCCGAGCTCCACCAGGGTCTCGCCGAAGACCTCGCGGAGCGCCTTCATAGCGGCACCTCCTCGGGGGCGAGGCCGAGCTCCGCGATCGCTCGCCGCACGTCCTCCTCGGTCGGGACCCGGGAGTGCCAGGCGTGCTTCCCCTCGGTGAAGGAAAGCCCCTTGCCCTTTAGGGTGTAGGCGACGATCGCGGTGGGGCGGGGGCCTTTCGCCTCCTTCCTGGCGAGCGCGAGGGCGGCGAGGATTTCGTCGAAGTCGTGGCCGTCGATCTCGATCACCCGCCAGTCGAAGGCGGCGAAAAGTCGCGCTGGCGGCAGCCCTTCCCAGGGGTCCTTCCGGTCCCCGCGGCCGGTCCCTCGCCAGCCGTACTGCTGCA
>JALSJG010000138.1 GCA_026989475.1 Thermaceae bacterium
GGGGTGCGGTACGTGGTCAAGGCCACGTACCACCCACTACAAACTACGCACCCTCCTTCTTCTTCGTTACCGCCACCCGCGCCGGGCGGACCAGGAACTCGCCGACCTTGTAGCCCTTTTGGTAGACCTCGGCGATCTTGCCGTCCTCCTCGCCCTCGACCACGCCGATCGCCTCGTGGACGGCGGGGTCGAAGGCCTCGCCCTTGCCCGGGACCTCCTCGACCCCGAGCCCGGCGAGGATGCGGAGGAAGGCGTCCTTGATCTTCTTGACCCCCTCGAGGATCGCCCCAGGGTCGGCCTCGGCGTGCTCGAGCGCGCGCTCGAGGTCGTCGAGCACCGGGAGCACCGCCCTTAGGACCTCAAGCTTCCCCTCGCGCTTGGCCGCCTCGAGCTCCGCGGCGGTCCGCTTGCGGTAGTTGTCGAAGTCGGCGAGGAGGCGGAGGTACTTTTCCTTAAAACCTTCAAGCTCCTTGCGGGCGGCGTCGAGCTCGGCCTCGAGCTTGGCCGCCTCCTCGATGACCTCGGCCTCCTCCCGGAGGATCTTCTCGTCGAGCTTTTCGTTCTCGGCCACGGCCATCCCCCTCCTCAGAAGCCCCGGGGGAAGCCCCCCGGGGCGATGGGGCCTTACTCGGCGGGCTTGTAGTCGGTGTCGATCACGTCGTCGCCGGACTTCGCCTCCGCGCCCGGGCCGGTGGAGGCGGTCTGGGCGCCCCCAGCCGCGCGCTCGTACTCCTGGATCGCCTTCAAGAGCTCGTCGAGCGCGGGTTTGAGCTCCTCGTCGGGGGCGTCCTTCTCCACCAGCTCCTTGGCCTTCTTGACGAGCTCCTCGAGCCTCGCCTTGACCTCGGCCGGGGCCTCCTTCTCCTGCATCAGCCGCTCGGCCTGGATCCGGGCGGTGTCGAGGTTGTTCTTGAGCTCGATGTGGGCCTTCTTCTTCTTGTCCTCCTCCTCGTAGCGCTTGGCCTCCTCGATCATCCGCTGGATCTCCTCCTCGGAGAGGGTGGTGGTGTTCTCAATCTTGATCGAGGCCTCCTTGCCGGTGGAGAGCTCCTTCGCGCTTACGTGGAGGATGCCGTTACTGTCAATGTCGAAGCAGACCTCGATCTGGGGCACGCCGGCGGGCATCGGCGGGATGCCCTCGAGCCGGAAGCGACCGAGCGACTTGTTGTCCTTGGCGAGCGGCCGCTCGCCCTGGAGCACGTGCACCTCGACCGCGGTCTGGTTGTGCTCGGCGGTGGTAAACATCTCGCACTTGCGGGTGGGGATGGTGGTGTTCCGCGGGATGAGCACGGTCATCACGCCGCCCTTGGTCTCGACGCCCAGGGAGAGCGGGGTGACGTCGAGCAACACCACCTCGCCCACCTCGCCGGTGAGCACGCCGGCCTGGATGGCCGCGCCGAGGGCCACCGCCTCGTCGGGGTTCACGCTCTTATTCGGCTCCTTGCCGAGCATCTCCTTGACCACCCGCTGCACCGCCGGCACCCGGGTGGCGCCACCCACCAGGATCACCTCGTCGATCTGGTTGGCGCTGAGCCCGGCGTCCTTGAGCGCCTGCTCGACGGGCGGGCGGAGCCGGGCGAGCAAGGGTTGGATCAGCTCCTCGAACTGGGCCCGGGTGAGCTTCTTCTCGAGGTGCAAGGGGGTCTTGCTGACCGGGTCGAGGGCGATAAAGGGCAGGCTGATCGTGGTCTCGGTGGTGGAGGAGAGCTCGATCTTGGCCTTCTCGGCGGCCTCGATCAGCCGCTGGAGGGCCTGCCGGTCGGCTTTGAGGTCCACCCCGTGTTCCTTCTTGAACTCCTCGGCCAGCCAGTTGACGATGGCGTGGTCCATGTCGGAGCCGCCGAGGTGGGTGTCGCCGGAGGTGGACTTGACCTCGAAGACGCCCTCGCCGATCTCCAGGATGGTGACGTCGAAGGTGCCGCCGCCCAGGTCGAAGACCAGCACGGTCTCGTTCCCCTTCTTGTCGAGGCCGTAGGCCAGCGCGGCGGCGGTGGGCTCGTTGATGATGCGCATGACCTCGAGCCCGGCGATCCGCCCGGCGTTGGCGGTGGCCTCGCGCTGGCTGTTGTTGAAGTAGGCGGGTACGGTGATGACCGCCTTCTTCACCTCGGTGCCGAGCTTGGCGGCGGCGTCGTTTACAAGCTTTTTCAGGATGAAGGCGCTGATCTCCTCGGAGGTGTAGAGCTTATCCCCCACCCGGATGCGCACGCCCCCGTCGGGACCCTTCTCAACCCGGTAGGGGACGCGCTTCGCCTCCTCCTGGACCTCTTCCCAGCGGCGCCCGATGAAGCGCTTGACCTCGAAGATCGTGCCCTCCGGGTTCAAGACCGCCTGGCGCTTGGCCATGCGGCCCACCAGGATCTCCCCGTCCTTGAACGCCACCACCGACGGGGTGACCCGCTCGCCCTCGGCGTTCTCGAGCACAACGGGCTTGCCCCCCTCGATCGTCGCCACCACGCTGTTGGTGGTGCCCAGGTCAATGCCGACTGCTTTGCTCATGGCAGCTACCTCCCCTTCTCTGCTAATAGCATACTCGCGGCCATTGATCCAGTCAACAGACTTGAGTGTTCCTTTATAAGGCACCCGCTCGGGTTCCTCACCTTCCCTCGCCTATACTGAGGTTGCCGATGCTTCGACGCCCCTTGAACCTCTGGCTCTTGATCCTGGTGGCCATCCTGGTGGCCTGGGC
>JALSJG010000139.1 GCA_026989475.1 Thermaceae bacterium
CGAGCCCATGGAGGTCGCCGACAAGTATTTCTGGCGCTACTTCGAGGACATGGCTGCCCTCAACGTGCTCCGGCCCGACATCACCCCCCGGGCGACCGGGCACATCGTCGAGCAGATCGAGCTCACGAAAGAGCTCCTGCGCCGCGGCTTTGCGTATGAGCGAAACGGGTCGGTCTACTTCCGCGCCTCGAAGTGGCCGGAGTACGGGAAGCTTTCGGGGCGGAGGCTTGAGGACCAGGTGGCGGGCGCCCGGGTTGAGGTCCGCGAGGAGAAGGAGGACCCCCGCGACTGGGCGCTTTGGAAGCGGGCCGAGCCCGGCCACCTGATGCGCTGGCCGAGCCCCTGGGGCGAGGGTTTTCCCGGATGGCACATCGAGTGCACGGTGATGAGCCTCAAGTACCTGGGGGACGGCTTTGACATCCACGGCGGGGGCATCGACCTGCAGTTTCCCCACCACGAGGCCGAGATCGCCCAGGCCGAGGCCGCCGGCCACGCGTTCGCCCGCTACTGGATGCACAATAACCACGTGCTCCTCGGCGGCGAGAAGATGGCGAAGTCCACCGGGAACTTCATCACGTTAAGGGAGCTCTTTGATCGGGTCGAGCCCCTGGTGGTGCGGTTTTACCTGCTCCAAAGCCACTACCGCTCGGTGACCGACTTTACCGAGGAGGGGCTCGAGGCCGCGAAAAGGGGATACTTCCGTCTCCTCGACGCCTACCGCGAGGTCAGGCGGCGGAAAAAGAATGCTCCCGAGGGCGCGGACCCCGCCCTCGACGCGGCCACCGAAAGGCTGCGCGCCGCCTTCGCCGAGGCGATGAACGACGACCTCGGGACCCCGGAGGCGCTCGCCGCCTTTTTTACTTGGCTTCCCGAGCTTAATAAGGCGCTCTCCCGCGAGGTGGGTAGGGAGAGCCTCGAGCGGGTGGAGGCCGCCTTCCGGGAGCTCGGGGAGGGGGTGCTCGGGCTCTTTCCCGAGCGGGTGCTCGTCGAGCGGCTCGAGGGGCCGGCGCTCGAAGGTTTGATGGAGCTTGTGCTCGAGCTCCGGGAGGAGGCCCGCCGGCGCAAGGACTACGCCCTCGCCGACCGGGTGCGCGACCGGCTCGCCGAGCTCGGGGTGGTGGTGGAGGACACTCCCAAGGGGCCGCGCTGGAAACTGGTAAGCTAGATGGCAGGAGGTGGGCATGACCGCAAGGTGGCTCCTGCTTTGGCTCGGGATTGCGGTACTTTTCGGGGGGGTGGCCTTTCTCTTCAACGGCGTTTTCTTCGGGAGCTGGACGGTCACCTGGCAGCAAGGCTTGACCGGTGTTCTGTTCGGTTTCTTCGCCGGGGCGCTATTGGACCTCTTCCTGGCCTCGCTGGGTGAGGCGGAGGCCTAACGCCTTCGGAATCGGGCGTAATAGAACCCGTCGAGGCCGGCCTCGGGGCGCGCGTAGGCCCCGGGGCCCTGCTTGAGGGCGGGGAAGGGGAGGGAAAAGGGCTCGAGCTCATACTCCGAGTGCTCGGCCAGAAAACGCCGAACCACCCCCATCCCCTCCGCCTCGGTGAGGCTGCAGACGGCGTAGACGAGCCGCCCCCCGGGCAAGGTAGCGGTTGCTGCGGTCTCGAGCAGTGGGTACTGGAGTTTCGCCATGGCTTCGGGACCCCCGGGCTGGATGCGGTAGCGGAGCTCGGGGTGGTGGCGCAAGGTCCCGGTGCCGGTGCAAGGAGCATCGAGCAGTACGTAAGGGGCTTGCTCCGCGATCGGCCGGGTGAGGTCCGCGGTCTTGAACGCCACCGCGATCCCGAGGCGCTTTAGGTTTTTCTTCCCCGCCTCCTGGCGCCTTGGGTTTTTGTCGTAGCTGGTGACCTGGGCGCCCTGGGCTGCGAGCCAGGCGGCCTTGAGCCCGGCTCCGCCCGCGAGGTCGAGGACCCTCGCCCCCCGGGGCGCTTCGAGCAGCTGGGCGGCGAAGAGCGAGGCCGGGTTCTGCGGCTGGATACGCCCCGACCGGTAGGCGGAAAGCGCCCGGAGGGGCCCGCCCATGAGCTTTAGGCTTCCGGGCACCGGTCCCGGTTCGAAAGGTACCCCTTCGTTTTTTAGGGCTTCTTCGGCCCCGGGAAAGGCGGTGACCCAAAGGGGCGGGGGCTCGTTGAAGAGGCGCGCGAACCCCGTGCCCCCGAAAAAACGCCCCCAGTGCTCGTACAAAAAGCGGGGAATCGAGTCCTCGATCCACGGCGGCGCCTTTTCCGCCCGTACCCGCCGGAGCACCGCGTTGGTGAGCTTTGCCTGCCCGGGCGCCGCTGCCTTGGCGAGCTCCACCCACTGGCTCACGGTGGCGTAATCGGGGGTGCGCAGAAAGAGCTTCTCGAAGGTACCGAGGCGCAGGATCCAGCGGGCGGGCTCGGGCAGGCGCTCGGGGGACCGGAGCCAGGGTTTGAGCGAATGGTCTAAGTAGTAAAGGCGCTGGAGGGTGCCGTAGGCAAGCTGGGTGGCGAGCCCCCGATCGGGGCCTCTAAGCTCGCTTCTTTCCAGGGCGAGGTCGAGGGTGGGCTCGAGGTATTTCCCCTTGGCCACTCGCAGAAGTACGCGAAGCGCGAGGGCCCTAGGGCCCTCGCGCGGCTTCCCCGGCTTTTTCATTCCTCCCGCGCGGTCGAGAGGATGGCCGCGTACTGCAGGAGGTAGGCGACGCTCATCGCCAGGGCG
>JALSJG010000140.1 GCA_026989475.1 Thermaceae bacterium
AAGAAGACCCGGTTCCACCCCATCTGGGGGACTTTTCGGGCGCGAAAACGCCGGACCTCTCCCGGGACGAGGCCGAGGCCCGGGGTGCCCGGGGCCTCCTCCGAGCCCTCGAAGAGGAGCTGGAGCCCGACGCAGATCCCGAGGAAGGGGCGCCCGGAGGCGATATGCTCTCGTACTGCTTCTACAAACCCCGAGGCGCGAAAGGCCTCCATCACCTGGCGGAAGTGGCCCTGTCCGGGGAGGACGAGGAGGTCTTGGCCCCCCGCGTCCTTGGGCGAGGCCGAGACCCGCACCTCGAAGCCGCTCGCCTCGAGCGCCTTGGCGACGCTCCGCACGTTCCCCGATCCGTAGTCGATGACGAGGGTTTTCATCCCACTACGCGCTAAAGCACTTCCTTCGTGCTCGGAAGGTCCTCCCGGGTGATCCGGGTGGCCTGGTAAAGGGCGCGGGCGAGTGCCTTGGTGCCCGCCTCCAAAACGTGGTGGGCCTCCCGTCCCGCGAGCAGGCGGAGGTGGAGGGTAAGCCGGCCGTGGTTCGCAAAACCCCGCAGAAACTCCCGGAAGTGGTAGGCGTTCACCCCGCCCGGGGCGCCCTCGATCGCGAGCTCCTCGGGGGCGAAGGCGAGGTAGGGCCGGCCCGAGAGGTCGAGCACCGCCTGCACCAGGGTCTCGTCCATGGGCACGGTGGCCTCGCCAAAGCGCTCGATCCCGGCCCGGGAGGCGAGCGCCTGGTCGAG
This sequence comes from Thermaceae bacterium, assembly GCA_026989475.1. Lineage (GTDB taxonomy): Bacteria > Deinococcota > Deinococci > Deinococcales > Marinithermaceae > WFXV01. The sequence continues at coordinate 737 of JALSJG010000140.1, forward strand.
GGCCATGCCCAGGGTGATGCCCACGTCCTCGACCAGGTGGTGCACATCCACCTCGAGGTCGCCGGCCGCCTCCACGAAGAGGGAAAACCGCCCGTGGCGCGCGAAGCTTTTCAAGAGATGGTCGAGGAAGCCGAGCCCGGTCTCGACCCGGGCGCCCGGGGGGCCGTCGAGGTCAAGCTCGATCCGGACCTCGGTCTCCTCGGTGACGCGTTCAACCTTAGCCTTCCGCACGTTCTTCCTCCGCCAGTTCGAAAGCCGCCTTCAAGAAGGCGTCGTTTTCCACCGGGGTGCCGATGGTGACGCGGATGCAACCCTCGAGCCCCGGCTGGTTGTCCATCCGGCGCACGAGCACGCCCTTCTTTAAAAGCCCGGTGAAGGCCGCTTCGGCGTCGGGGGTGCGGATCAGGAGGAAGTTGGTGTGGCTTTTAAAGACCTGCCAGGTGGGGTGGGCCTTGAGCTCGAGGTAGACCCGCTCCCGCTCCCGGCGAATCTTCTCCACCGTCTCCGCCAGATACCCGGGGTTTTCCAGCGCCGCTAGCGCGAACATCGCGGTGGGGGTGGGGATCCGAAAGGGCGGGAGCATCTTTTCGATCTCCCGGGCCACCCCGGGATCGGCGAGCAGGTAGCCGAGCCGCACCCCGGCTAGGCCCCAGGCCTTGGAGAAGGTGCGGGCGATGATCACGAAGGGGAGCTCCCGGGCGGGCTTTTTGAAGTCCGAGGGAGCGAACTGGTAGTAGGCCTCGTCCAGCACCACCAGCCAGCCGCTCGCGGCCGCCGGCGCCACCACCGACTCCACCACCTCCGGCCCCCAGAAGCGCCCGGTGGGGGCGTGGGGGTTCGGGAAGAAGAAAACACCGGGCTCCTCTCCGTCCTCGAGGTGGGCCCGGAGGGCGGTGGTGGGGAGCTCGAACTCGGGGCCGAGCGGCACCCCTTCCCAGGGGGTGCCCGCCACCTTGGCCGCCCACTTGTAGAGCGAGAAGGAGGGGACGAGATCGAGCACCCTCCGGGCGGCGAGCGCCAGGGTGGAGAGCACCGCGTTCGACCCCGGGGCGACCACCACCCCCTCCTCGGGCCAGCCCTCGAAGGCGGCGATCGCCCGCTTGATGGGCCCCGCGTCCATCGCGGGGTAGCGGTTGAGCGGGGTCTCCTTCAGACGTTCGGCCACCTCGTCCTTGAGCGCCTGGGGGAGGTCGTAGGGGCTTTCGTTCTGATCGAGCTTGATCGGCGCCTGATGGTGCTCGTAGGGGTAGAAGGGCAGCTCGGCGAGGTGGGGCTTGAAGGCCTTCACGGGGGCAATTCTACCCGAGGTAAAGCCAGGCCGTCGCCGCCAGGCCGCCGGGCAGGGTGGCGAGGGCTGCCACCTCGCGGGTGGCCCCGGGCTCCTTGGCCGGCGAACAAACCGCGAGTGGTAGAGATTCCCCCGAGGAGTCCGATGACGGCGTAGGTGCGGAGCCCGCCGAGCCAGCCGAGCTCCCAGAGGCTTGCCTCTACGTTCCCAGCTTTAAAAACCCCGGGGCGGCGTGCCCCGGGGCGGCCTTTAGGCCCTGGCCACCGCCTCGACCTTCTTCTTCCGGGTCCGGCGAGGCTTTTTCGCCCGGGCCTCGAGCGCCTTGAGCCCGCCAACGATGGCGAGATCGAGGACCTCGTCGAGGTTTTCGACGAAGTGAAAGGTCATGTCCCGCTGCAGGTGGCGGGGGATGTCCCTGAGGTCGGGCTCGTTTTGCTTGGGCAGGATGACCTCGCGGATTCCGGCCCGGCGGGCGCCTAAGACCTTCTCCCGCACCCCGCCGATGGGGAGGACGCGGCCCGTGAGGGTGATCTCGCCGGTCATGGCGATGTCGTGGCGCACCGGGACCTCGGTGAGGGCGCTCACCAGCGCGCTCGTGATCGCCACCCCGGCCGAGGGGCCCTCCTTGGGGATGGCGCCGGCGGGGACGT
>JALSJG010000141.1 GCA_026989475.1 Thermaceae bacterium
CCTCGGCAAAGCGCCGGTAATAGGACTTTACCGCCTCGATGCCCTTTTCAAAGTTTTCGAGCTCAAACTTCTCGTTCGGCGCGTGCAGGTTGTCGTCGGGAAGGCCGAAACCCATGAGCACCACCGGCAGACGGAGCACTTCTTTGAGCGCGCTCACCACGGGAATCGTGCCCCCCTCGCGGATGAAGACCGGGTCCCGGCCAAAGGCCTCCTTTAGCGCCTCGGCCGCGATCTGCATCGCCCGGGTCTTCCGGTCCACGAGGACGGGCTTTGCCCCCTCGAAGACCCGCACCCGCACGCGGTAGTGCTTGGGGGCGAGCTCCCTGACATAGCGCTCGGCAAGGGCGGCGATCTCGTCCGGGTCCTGGTCGGGGACGAGGCGCATCGAGAACTTAAAGCTCGCCCGCGCGGGGATTACGGTCTTGGGGCCGGGGCCGGTCCAACCCGAGGAAAAACCGTTCACATCGAGGCTCGGCCGGGCCCAACGGCGCTCGAGCACCGAATACCCGGGCTCGCCTTCAAGGGCCTCTGCCCCAAGCGCCCCGCGGTAGGCCTCTTCATCGAAAGGAAGACGCGCCCACTCGGCCCGCTCCTCGGGCTCGAGGGGCCGGACCTTGTCGTAAAAACCCGGGATCCTTACCCAGCCCTCGGGCGACTTCAGGCTCGCCGCGATGCGGGCGGCGGCGAGGGCCGCGTTGGGGGCGGCGCCGCCGTGGACCCCGGAGTGAAGGTCGCTCTTCGTGCCCTCGACCTCGACCTCGAGATAAGCAAGGCCCCGGAGGCCGTAGACCAGGGTGGGGAGCCCCCGCGCGAACATCGCGGTGTCAGAAACCAAGGCGGCGTCGGCTTGCAGGCGGGCTTGGTTTTCACGGATAAAGGAAAAGAGGTTTTTCGAACCCACCTCCTCTTCGCCCTCGATGACGAACTTGAGGTTTAAGGGAAGGTCTTGGGTCTCGTGGGCGGCGGCGACGTGGATCCAGACCTGGCCCTTGTCGTCGGAGGCACCGCGGGCGTAGACCTTGCCTTCCTTGATCGTGGGCTCGAAAGGCGGGGTCTCCCAGAGCTCGAGGGGGTCCGGGGGCTGGACGTCGTAGTGGCCGTAGACGAGCAGGGTGGGCGCCTTCGGATCCTTCCGGCGCTCGGCATAGACGATCGGGTGCCCGGGGGTGGGCACGAGCTCGACCGAGAACCCGATCCTCTCGAGCTTTTCCGCGAGAAACCGCGCCGCCCGCTCGACGTCGGCCTTGTGGGCGGGGTCGGTGGAAACCGAGGGGATCTTTAGAAAATCGAGTAGGCCTTCAAGATGGGGGCTCATACCTAAAGGGTATCAGGCCCCCTGCTCGAGCACCCGCGCCACGAGCTCGATCTCGAGCCGGATCCGCGCCCGCATCTCCTCGATCCGCTCCCTGAGCCGCATGATCTCCTCGACCCCGGCGAGGTTCACCCCGAGCTCCTGGGTCAGCCTCCGGATCTCCCGGAGCCGCTCGATGTCCCGCTCCGAGTAAAGCCGCGTCTTCCCCGCCGAACGCTTGGGACGAATCAGCCCCTTTCGCTCGTAGAGGCGAAGCGTCTGCGGGTGCATCTCCACCAGCTCCGCCGCCACGCTGATCACGTAGACCGGGCGCTCTTCCCGGGGCGGCTCGGCGGGCGCGGGAAGCGCCGGCGCGGCGAGCGCCTGGCGGTAGCGTTCGCCAAAGCGCTCGATGAGCTCGCGGCGGCGGGCCTGGTACTCGGCCTCGAGCTTCTCGAGCTCCTCTCTAAGGCGCATGATCTCCTCGACCCCGGCGAGGTTCACCCCGAGCTCCTGGGTCAGCCTCCGGATCTCCCGGAGCCGCTCGATGTCCCGCTCCGAGTAAAGCCGCGTCTTCCCCGCCGAACGCTTGGGACGAATCAGCCCCTTTCGCTCGTAGAGGCGAAGCGTCTGCGGGTGCATCTCCACCAGCTCCGCCGCCACGCTGATCACGTAGACCGGGCGATCCTTGCTCATCGTTTGTCCCCCGAGGCAGCAACCATCTTTACAACTTTATTATAAAGTGCGCATACCTTGCTGGGGCAAAACGGGTGCGCCGGGCTCCGTGGGGAACCCGGCGCGGAAGCGGGGCAGGTTATTGCATAGCCCGCACGTAGGGAAGGTACCTGGGCTCCCAGAACCGTCCGCGGACGTAGTCGAGGAGTGCCGCCACGTCGAGCCCTTGCACCCGTTCGTCCTGGGCAAGGCCCTCCTCCACCGCATGGCGGATCACCCGGGCGGCGACGTGCACGCTCACCTCGCGCATCTCGCGGATCTCGGGGTAGACGAGGCCCTTCTCGAAGTGGCGCTCCCCGACCTGCTCGTCCAGGGCGTAGGCGGCGCCCAGAATCATCCGGTCGCTGATCTCCCGGGCGCGGGCGAGCACCGCCCCAAAGCCGATCCCGGGGAAGACGAAGGCGTTATTCCCCTGGCCGATGTGGACCCGTTTGCCGCCGCACTCCACCGGAGGGAAGGGGCTCCCGGTGGCAACGATCGCCTTGCAGTCGGTCCAGGCGAGAATGTCTTCGGGCACCGCCTCGGAGTTCGAGGTGGGATTGGAGAGCGGGAAGATCACCGGCCGCTCGGATAACTCGAGCATCGCCTTGACCACCGGCTCGGTGAACGCCCCCGCCTGGCC
>JALSJG010000142.1 GCA_026989475.1 Thermaceae bacterium
GCTCTCCCGGGGTCTTCGCGCCCTTTTGGGGTACTGGGAGCGGGGGGTCTCGCTCGCGCCCGATTGGGCCCAGCCCGCCTTCGTTCCGCTACCCCGGGAGCTCGGGGCCGGGTTCCGGCGGGCGCTGGCAGGGGGGCTTTTCCACCTTGAGGAATGGCTCCCTTCAGGGTTTTTGCCCGCGCTCTCCGCGCTCGTGGGCGGGGTGGTGGGGCTTTTGCTCTTTCTCTACCTGCTCTGGGACGGGGAGCCTCAGTCTTGCCCCCACCGCCTGGCGCCCCGCCCTGCTTTGGACCGGCGAGGCGCTCGAGCACGCGGTGCTCCGCTGCTTCCGCGGCCAGGCCCTGGTCGCGGCCAGCATGGGGTTCTTCGTCGGGCTCGGGCTCTACCTCCTGCGGCTTCCCATGCCGGCGGCGGTCTTCGAGCCCGTGCCCTTCCTCGGGAGGGCGCTCACCGCCCTGGCGGCGCTGGGGCAGGGGCCTTTCGCCACGCTTCTTGCCCTCTTGGCCTTCGCGGTCGCGGGCGAGTTCGAGGGGCCCGAGCACGAGCCCCTGATCATGGCCCGGGCTACCCAGCTCCACCCGGTGACGGTGCTCCTCGCCCTCCTTTTGGGGGCGGACCTCGCCGGGTTTTGGGGGGCGGTGGCGGCGGTGGGCACCGCCGCCTTGTTAAGCACGCCTTTTTGCACGTTTGGCTTCAGCGCTCGTAGCAGTCGGGCCCGGGCGGGAAGATCGCGTCGATCTCCGCGAGGGTGGCCTCGTCGAGGGTGAGCTCGAGCGCCTTCAGGTTCTCCTTAAGCTGTTCCGGCCGGGTGGCCCCGGTGATCGCCGAGGAGACCTCGCTCCGCCGGAGCACCCAGGCGAGGGCGAGCTGCGCCCGGCTGACCCCGAGCCGATCGGCGATGGCCTTTAGCTTCTTGACCTTCTCGCGGTTTTCCTCGGTGAGGAGCTTCTCCCGAAGCGGTTCGTATTCGGAAAGCCGGGCGCCTTTGGGCAGGCCCTCGTCGTACTTGCCGGTGAGGAGGCCCATCCCCAGCGGGCTCCAGACCACCACCCCCATGCCGAAGCGGGTGGTTTCGGGGAAGATCTCCTTCTCCACCCGGTCGCGGTAGACCAGGGAGTACTGGGGTTGCTCCACCACCGGCGGGTGCAGGCCGTTTTCGCGGGCGAAGGTGACCGCCTCGGCGATCCGGGCGGGGGGCCACTCGGAGGTGCCCCAGTAGAGGATCTTGCCCTCGTCGACGAGCTGGCTAAAGGCGACCACGATCTCCTCCATGGGGACCTCGGGGCCGTAGCCGGGGACGAAGTAGCGGTGGGCGAAGTAGAGATCGAGGTAGTCGGTCTGGAGGCGCTTTAGGCTTTTTTCGATCGACTCCCGGATGTGCTTGCGGGAAAGCCCCCGGTCGTTCACGTCCTCGCTCATGGGCCAGAAGACCTTGGAGGAGAGCACCAGGGTGTGCCGGGGGTAGTCCTTTAGGATCCGGCCCATGATCTCTTCGGCGACCCCTCGGGCGTAGACGTCGGCGTTGTCGTAGAAGTTGATGCCCGCGTCGTAGGCGACCTTCACGATCTCCCGGATGGTGGCCTCGTCCTTGACCTGGTTGCCGTAGGTCACCCAGGCCCCGAGGCTGATCGCCGAGACCTGGATCCCCCACTTGCCGAGCTTGCGGTATTGCATTTCCATAAACGTCCTCCCGGTCCCAGTCTAACTGACCGATGGGTCAGTTCCCCTCCTCGAAGCGCTTCCGGAGGCACTCGGATTCGAGGAAAAAGGCTCCAGGTAGTCGCGGACCCGGTTCCTCCCGCCCCGGTTTCGATCCCCACCGGGGCTCCGGGGTGAGGTCCAGGGGGTGGCAGCCGCGGCTTCCCGCCGGGCGGGGCAGCTCGCCCTCACGACCGGGGTGGAAGGAGGTGCCGGAGCAGCCCAATGCCCGGAAGAAAGCCCGCGAGGTGCCGGTAAGAATGCGGATAGCGCAGAAAAAACCGGAGATCCAAGCGGGTGCCCGAGAAGGGGCCACCCGCAGGCGGGTGCACCCCTGAAGATCCTTCTTGCCCGCGGGCTCATGGCCCCTCCACCCGGATCAGGTCGGTGAAGTCAAAGCCCTCGGGTCCGAGCCGCTTGAGGTAGGCGAGGAGGGTCTTGAGCTCCTCCTCGGTGAGGTCGGGGAAGGCGGGCATCTTCACCCCCGGTTTCATCCCGGGGGCGTTTTGGATCCAGGGGCGGAGGAAGGCCTCGCGGTTCGGCCAGACCCCGGAGCCGAAGGTGGTGCGAAGCGCAAAGAGGGTGAGATCGGGGCCGAGGGCGCCCTGGGCCTCCGTGCCCCGGACGGTGTGGCAGGCGGCGCAGCGCGCGAGAAAGACCGGGGGCGGTTCGGGGGGCTCGAAGTTTTGGGCGGCGGTGACCAGCGCTTGGAAGCGGGCCTCGGGCAGGGCGAGGAGCCTAAGGCGCATCTTGTCGGTGGCGGGGCCGACGTACTCGCTCTGGACCCCGCCGTAGACACCGGGCTTCCTGGCCTGGACCCAGGCGCGGGTGGTCTGGCCGGGGACGGCGTCCATGGTGAGCTCGAGCCCGGGCACCGAAAGGCTATAGAAGAGGTCCTGGCTTCGCGCGCGGATCTCGACCCGCGCGCCCACGGGGATC
>JALSJG010000143.1 GCA_026989475.1 Thermaceae bacterium
ACCGCGAGCACCCGGCCGTACTTGTTCGTACCCGCCCGGGGGGCACCGGCGGGTGCCGGAGGTGGGGCCCCCCCGGCCGGGGCGGCTTCCTTGAAGGGGCTCTTGACCTCGAGCTTTCCTTCCTCCGGCTTGAAGAGCACCCGCTCCTCGTCCTCCGGAGGGGCGGCCTTTTGGGGCGCGGCCGCGGCTGCGGCAGCGGGGGCGGGGACCTCGGTCCCCTCCTCGCCGGGTTCGGCGATCAGGGCGATCGGGGTGTGGATCGGGACCACGTCGCCCTCTTGCACCAGCTTCTTGACCAGGATTCCTTCAAAAGGGCTCGGGAGCTCGACGGTGACCTTGTCGGTCATCACCTCGACGATCGGCTGGTCCTTCTTGACGTAGTCGCCCTCCTCGACCAGCCATTTCACGATCTCCCCCTCGACGATCGACTCGGCGAGCTCCGGGAGCAACACTTCCTTGGGCATCTTCCCCCCTAGTAATCGAGCGCTTTCTTGGCAAAGTTAAGAATACGCGTCACCGTGGGCATGTACTGGCGGTCCGGGACGTAGGGGTAGGGGGTGTCGAAGCCGGTGACCCGGTAAACCGGAGCAAGCAGCTGGTCGAGGAGTTCCTCCATGATCGTCGCCGCCACCTCGCTCGCGAAGCTCGCGGTGCGGGGCGCCTCCGCGATGACCAGCGCCCGGCCGGTCTTGGCCACCGACTCGAGCACCGCCTCCTTATCCCAGGGCACGAGGCTCCTGAGGTCCACCACCTCGGCCGAGACCCCGGCCTTCTCAAGCTCCTCCGCCGCTTCCAGGGCCTCGACCGTGGGCCCCCCGTAGGCGATCAGGGTGAGGTCCTTGCCCTCGCGTCGCACGCGCGCTTTACCCAGGGGAATGGTGAACTCCTCGTCCGGGACCTCTTCCTTGATCGCCCGGTAGAGCCTTTTCGGCTCCATGAAGACCACCGGATCGTCGTCGCGGATCGCGGTCTTTAAAAGCCCCAGGGTGTCGCTCGGGGTCGAGGGCACGACGACTTTGAGCCCGGCGGTGTGGGTGAAGTAAGCCTCGGGGGACTGGGAGTGGTGGTGGCCGCCCTTGACCCCGCCTCCGGAGGGCATCCGTACCACCATCGGGGCGTAAAACTGCCCGCCCGAGCGGTAACGGAGCTTCGCCGCCTGGCTTACGAGCTGGTCGAAGCCGGGAAAGACGTAGTCGGCGAACTGGACCTCGGCGACCGGTCTAAGGCCGTGCGCCGCCATGCCCACCGCCGCGCCGATGATCGCCGCCTCGGAAAGCGGGGTATCGATCACCCGGTCGGGGCCGTACTTCGGGTAAAGCCCTTCGGTGGCTAGGAAGACCCCGCCCCGCTTGCCCACGTCTTCCCCCAGAACGACCACCCGCTCGTCCCGGGCCATCTCCTCGTCGAGGGCGCGCTTCACCGCCTGCACGATGTTCAAGACCGCCATGGGAGCCCCCTTCAAAGCTCCGAGAGTAGGATCCGGCGCTGTTCCTCGAGCAGCCAGTAGGGGGTGCCGTAGACGTCGTCGAACATCCACTCGGGCGGCACCTCCCCGGCAGCCTCGGCCTTTTCCTCGGCGGCGAGCAGCTCGGCCTTGATTTCCTCGCGCAGCCGCTCGCCTTCTTCCGGCGTCCAGAGCCCTCGTTTTGCCAGGAAGCGCTCGAAGCGGGGGATCGGGTCCTTCTTCTTCCAGAACTCGACCTCTTCCCGGCTGCGGTAGGCGCGGTCGTCGTCGGCCGAGGAGTGGGGGCCGTAGCGGTAGACCAGAAACTCGACCAGGCTCGGCCCGAGCCCCTCGCGGGCCCGCTCGATCGCCTCTTTCGCCACGTAGTAGCTCGCGAGCACGTCCATGCCGTCGACGTGGTAGCCGGGAAAGCCGTAGGCGTGAGCCTTGTCTGCGATGCGCGGGGAGCCCGACTGCTTTTCGAAGTTGACGCTGATCGCGTAGCGGTTGTTCTCGGCGGCGAAGACGATGGGCGCGCCCTGGGCGCCGGCGAAGTTTAGCGCGGCGTGCCAGTCGCCCTCGCTGGTGGCGCCGTCGCCGAAGGTGGTGAGCACCACCTGCCCGGTGCCCTGGAGCTTCATGCTGATCGCCGCGCCCACCGCCGGTGGTAGGTGAGAGGCGATGACCGAGGCCACGGTGAAGACGTTCAGCTCCTTGAGCCCGGGGTGCTCGGGCATCTGTCGGCCCTTGTTGGGGTCGAGCCGGGTCGCGAGCATCTGGGCGTAGAGCATCTCCACCGGATATCCAAGCGACGCGAGCAGTACCTTGTCCCGGTAGTAGGGGAAGATCCAGTCGAATCCGGGACGAACCGCCATCGCCATCCCCGCCTGGGCGGCCTCGTGCCCCGAGGAGGGGGCGACGAAGCTCGTCTTCCCCTGGCGCAGGATGATCTGGTAGCGCTCGTCGAGGAGCCGCCCGCGCACCATGTCGCGGTAGAGCTTTTTGAGCTGTTCCTCGCTTAGATCGAGGGGAAACTCCGCGATCCAGTTCCCCTCCTCGTCGATGAGCCGGATCGGCTCCTCGGTGAAGGGTTGGAACCTCCAGGTGTCCTTGATCATTCCGTCCCCCTTTCCCCGGACCGGGGTCACCGCATCCGGGCTGGGCCGCCC